>JBECKS010000143.1:0-10270 GCA_040235395.1 Pseudomonadales bacterium
CTTTATAGCTGATGGACAGGTCTTTTAACGCTTTTCTTATTCTTATCATTACCGGTAAGCCTTCTAGATCAATTAAGCTTCCCGTAATTCGAGCCCTACTCCTCGGGATTAATATCACGTCTCCTTCGTGCCAATTCTACAGGAAAAACTGAATTTACCTAGTGTGAAAGTGAGTTTAACTATCTAAAAAGTAACATATTTTAGAAATTGTCTGCTAATCAACAGTTTGCTGATAAGTGGCACTTATGAAGGATTGTAATGCTAGCTCCTAGCTCCTAGCTCCTAGCTCCTGGCGCATGGAATTAATATGGGGGCTAATGTGAGTTTTCTTTGCAAACATTATCTATCTAATCCTTGATGATCCTTATTTCACATATTTGTCCTTACGATTATCATGGCTATTCACAAATCTGAGTGACTCGTTAGAGAGGATAAGAAGAATATGTCGACCACATTTGAGATACATCCTGATTTCCAGAAAATCCCCAAGATTCCCTTCATTATTAATCGATGGTTGCTTGGCTTCATGAACTTGTTGATGAGCGTTGCTCATATCTTCATGCATTTTAAATATCGCAAAATAGCCAAGCTACACAAAATCCAGGGGCTCGATAATAACCTGGTGCCTGTTACCGTGATTAAACCCGAAGGCTTGCAAAGTAATGCGCCGGTTTTACTTTACTTTCATGGTGGTGCTTTTATTTTTTCCTATTCCCCACAGCATTTTATCAATGCCGTGCAATATGCACGTGAAGCACAATGTTGCGTTGTATTTGTAAAATATCGACTTTCACCCAAACATGTTTTTCCTGCGGCGATGAATGATTGCTATGCCGCTTTGAAATGGACAATCACTAACGCTGCATCACTCGGCGTAGATGTGAATCGTATTGCTGTGGGTGGTGATAGTGCAGGTGGAAACCTTGCAGCATCAATTGCACAAAAAGCCATTCATGAAGACAACATCAAGTTGTGTGGTCAAATGTTGATTTATCCTGCTACCGACGGTGATAGCAATTATGCGTCGCTGGATACCTACGCCAACGTTCAACCTTTCAAGAATTTGAATGGGTCTGCAGTTTGGGAAGCCTATGTTGGTTATCCAGCAGAGCAGGGTTTGCCAAAGTATTCAGCGCCGCTTAAAGGTGATTTGAGTAACCTTGCACCTGCCTATGTAGAAACGGCAGAGTTCGATCCTTTAATTGAACAGGGCAAGGCTTATATAGAAGCATTGATAAATGCTGGAAACAGTGTGGAAGCCAACAACACCAAACAAACCGTGCATGGTTTTGATTTACTGGCTGCAAAAAGTTCTGTCACTAAAGGCATCGTGAAACAACGAGTGGAATTTCTGAAAAAAGTGTTTAACTGATTAGTATTGATGTCTTAAGTATTAAAAAGTTAGAAGCTACCTCAGAGTAGTCACATGAAAAAGAAAATCATCTTCGTCATCCTTTTTTTTATTCTCACAACACCCCTAACTGTTTGGGTGATTTACCTTGCTGATAGGCAATACAGGCTTTCTGTATTTGAAAATACAGGCAGCGTATTGAAGTTGGAAAAGGGTGCGCTGCAATATCGGATTAAAGGTCAGATGAATGGTGAGGGCAAACCACAGGTGCTCTTTATTCATGGTACACCCGGTGGTTTCGATAATGGTGCTGAGTTAGATGATGTCCCTGTCTTAATGATTTCACGTCCGGGTTATCTGGGTAGTGACTTGAAGGTGGGTAAAACGCCTGAGTTGCAAGCAAAGGCGTATGCCGAGTTGCTTTCACAGCTTGATGTGGATTCGATTGTGCTTGTAGCAAGTTCTGGTGGCGGACCCAGCGCATTGGCTTTTGCCTCTCTTTTTCCTGAAAAAACAAAAGCTCTTGTATTGATATCTGCAATTTCTCAAGGTGCACCAGAAAAACGAGCCAAAGTGATGCCTTTTTTTGAATCGGATTTCATGTCATGGCTTTTTATTTATACGATGCAGGGTTTAAGCGTTGAGAAAGTGCTAAAACCCATTATGCCCATCGAAGAAAATCGTCGTTTGATAAAAGAGAACCCTGAAAAGGTTAAGCAAATGTATAAAGCGCTGTGGGCATTCTGGCCAGTATCCCTAAGAAAGGCAGGGCAGGAGAATGACTGGAAACAATTTGGAAAAATAAATCCAGAAGAGGCTGGCTATCAGTACATCACCGCACCAACATTGATTATTCATGGTGATCAGGATTTGAATGTGCCAGTAAGGCATAGTGTTGAACTTGCACAACAGATTCCTGATTCGCGATTGCAAATCATTGAAGGTGGCGATCACTTTATGATGATTTCCCATTCCGAACAGATAAAGGCTATGATTAAGGCCTTTCTTGGCGAACTGGATAATAAAAATAATCTTGAACCCGACGCTGCAACACATTAAAGACGCCTGGTCACTTAAAAGAAATTTGCGAACCCTGTTTGTTCGGGAAAGTGATCGTTGGGCATTTCTTGATGGCTATAAAGCCATTGGGATTTTCTGGGTGATTCTTGGGCACTGTTTCGCCGCAATCAGGAATAAAATGGGCGCTGAACAGTGGCAGGAGATGATTACCTCTACGCCGGCCTATTTGCAGTGGGTGTTTAATGGCGATATCGCTGTTGATGGTTTCTTCATGATCAGTGCTTTCCTGATGGCGAATATCCTGATGAAGCAGTACCAGGAAACTGGTAAAGCTACGGTAAAGCTCTTTTATCTTAGTCGGTGGCTACGCTTAACACCTGCTTATTTTCTTGCGCTTATTTTTTATTCCCTTCTACCATCAAATCGTGGAGATTTGATGTGGCCAAATTTCTTCTATATCCAGAATTTCTTTAATGATTTTGATGTTTACTTTGTTCCCTTAAGCTGGAGTTTGGCAGTTGAAGAACAGTTTTATCTACTCTTACCCATTTATCTTGGTCTGGTGTTGTTTAAAACAAAGCATCCTTTTATGCATTTAACAGCGCTCTTATTTGCTTCGGTAGCTCTGCGTGCCTGGTTTATCTTAAGTGATAGTGTTATCAGTCAGGCTTCATTAAAAGAAATAGTTTTTAATGAAGAAATTTTTGGGTATTTCTACGTCACCATTTACGACAATCTCTATACACGTTTTGGTGCATTTATTGGTGGAATTATGGTGGCCTATGCTTACCGCTTTCATCCAGAAGACTGTAAGCATTTAATGAAAAGTCGTGCGGCTGCCATGATTACCATAGCGGCGATGGTGATTGCGCTTTATCTCGCTTTCATTCCGGTTTTAATGGAGGGTTTTGAGCTGGCACAATGGCAGAATAATCTCTTTAATATCCTGAGAAAAACAATTGTCTGCCTGTGTGCCTCATGGCTGTTGTTTTGTGGACTTTTTTCAAATCAGCATGCAAGGCGTTTTAATAAAGCTATGTCTATCAGGTTTTTTTATCCTTTTGGAAACCTGATTTATTGCATGTACCTATTTCACTATGTGGGTGCAAGTATTGGCTTTGCCATTCTGTTGGTTCTGCTCAATGGTTTGGGCATTTCCTATCAGGATCATTTTTTACCCTCCATGTTTGCAGGAGCAGTCTTCAGTATTATCGCAAGTATGATCATTGCCAGCGTCATTTTTCTAACGCTTGAAGCACCCATTATGAACTTACGACCAAAATATCATGGATGATATAAAGAGCATGCATAAGTTCTTTGATGTAAAAAAAATCGGTTTTGAGAAGGGACTGGATTTCTTCATTTTCCTGATGGCTTTTCTGGTTAGTGTCAGCCTGTTGATAGAGAAACTGTTTTTTGCTTTTTCTGTTTATGGTGAAAGCCTTTCTTTTCTTGATTGCATCCTGATGTGTTTAAGCAATGCTGTTGTGTTTGTCACACTGTGTTTCTGGGTGATATTTTTAATCCGCAGTCATTCAAGTGTGTTCCTCAGAACTTACGTTATTTTCTTCGGATTGTTTTTATATCTGTTGTTCAGATTAATACAGAGTGGGGAAATCTCTACACGCCAAGGTGTTGAGTTTCCACTGGTTGAGCATTTGGCTTTGATGGTATTTGGTCATGAAGTCTGGAAGCAGATTGCGTTTGAGAGTTTTGTTAAGTGGCATTTGGTGCTGATTTTCTTTATTCCGCTATTTGTAAAATGGAAATTTTCAAGCCTAAGTAGCCAACAATTTTTTATATTTCTGTTGTTATTCATGACCTCTTTCCTGTCTCCCACAATTCATGGCGTGCCTGCTTCATTGGCGCATAACAGTCTGGTGCATGTGGTGAAAACAGCCTGGACTCCAATTGAAGATCCAGAAGTTGAAGAAGAAAGTAGTTTTAAATTTAGTCAAGGCAGTGCTGAATTGCTTGATGATAATCATGAAACGTTTAACGTGGTGCTTATTATTCTGGAATCAACTGGCGCTAATCGTCTTGACGTGTTTGGTTCAGCCGATGCGGTAAGGGGCAGCACACCTTTTTTAAGTAGTTTTGCAAGTAAAGGGATCAGGTTCACCGACACCCAGGCTGTGATGACGTCTACCAGTAAGTCCTTGGTATCTATATTGTGCAGTGTAGAACCTTATTTTGGGCTAAGCAGTTTTAATGCCACCTTGGGTATTCCAGCAGATTGTTTGCCAAAACGCCTTTCGAAGCTTGGTTATCAAACAGCGTTCTTTCAGTCGGCGCATGATTTTTATGAGCGAAGGGATTTGTTGGTAAAACAAATGGGTTTTGAGAACTTCGTTGCTATGGAAACTTTACCACTTGAAGAAAAAGCATCCGCAAAAAGTGCAAATATATTTGGTATGGAAGATGAGGTCTTGCTAAAGGAAAACCAACGTTGGTTAAGCAAGGTAAATAACAGCCAGAAGCCTTTTCTAACAACTTACCTAACGCTTGCGCAGCATTTTCCTTATTATTCTCCCAACAAAAATAGTTCATTTGCGGAAAATGCATCCGAGAAATTCCACAATGATTTTGTAAGTTCTTTAATTTACATCGATGGTTTTGTTGAAAAAATAGTGAATCAATATAAGCAGGTAGGGCTTTATGAGAAAACTATTTTTGTTGTAGTAGGCGATCATGGGGAATCCTTTGGTTTGCATCATCCTCAACGCTTCCACAATAATTCCATGTACCGAGAGGGGCTTTGGGTGCCATTCTTTATCGTGAATGAAAAGCTGATTCCAGAGGCTTCAGAAAATGCTTCCATTAAAAGTTTACTTGATGTGTCTCCCACGCTTGAGGCATTGCTTGGAATAAAAACATCCTCTCAATATCGTGGGATTTCAGCTTTATCAAATACAGAAGACAGAACGGTTTTTGCTGCTTGTTGGTATCCAAAGCGTTGTTTAACGGCTGTTGATGACAACTATAAATTCATTTACAACTTTAAGGACATGCCTGAGGAACTCTATGATAGAGAAGCTGATGTGTTTGAAGAAAATAATCTAGCTAAAAATAATCCTGAGTTAGTCAAAAGTTATCGTAGGGAAACGCTTCAGTGGTATGCCAATATTAATGCTGCCTATGAAGATTTTTACTCAAACATGAATCCCGATTACCGTGATGATCCATCGAGTTATTATCAGTTCCCTATGGGGTTTGTGACTGGGAAGCAGATAGTCATGGATGTTTCAGAAAAATAATAGTGTCATTCCGAACGCGTAGCGGAGGAATCTGGTTTTGAATCAAGGAAAGAGCTTTAGAGATATCTAACACCCGTCAATTCTTCAGAAACCTCCCACAATTTCCTGGCACTTTCTTCATTGTGCGAACGACGCGTTGATTTCACTTTTTTTGGGTAACCCCTCATTTCTCGATAACCATTCGGTCCATAGTAATCGCCAGCTTGAACATCAGGATCTGTTGCTGCAAGCATTTGCGGCAATGCACCAACGGCTGCACTATTGGTAAGGAGCACTGCAAAAGGATATAGCAGTTTGTAGAACATCATTTTTTTCATATGCCTGGCCAATTCCGTCATTGCGGCACCGGGGTGCGCAGCAGCCACAAGTATCTGCGAATTATTCTGTCTTAAACGACGTTGTAATTCATAAGCAAATAACAGGTTAGCGAGTTTTGATGCCTGATAGGCATTGAAAGGCGTGTATTTGCTTTCATCTTCAAAGTTGAGGTTATCAAAATGCATTTTACCACCTGTATGGGCAAGGCTACTCACCACTACAATGCGTGAGTTGGGTGTGTTTTTAAGCAAAGGCAGAAGCAAACCCGTTAACGCAAAGTG
This sequence comes from Pseudomonadales bacterium, assembly GCA_040235395.1. Classification (GTDB taxonomy): domain Bacteria; phylum Pseudomonadota; class Gammaproteobacteria; order Pseudomonadales; family JBECKS01; genus JBECKS01. The sequence goes on from JBECKS010000143.1 coordinate 6,228, forward strand.
ACCAAAGTGATTCACGCCTATCTGGCCTTCAAAGCCATCTTCTGTGCGATGGAAAGGGGGGTCATGATGCCGGCATTGTTCATTAGCACGTCAAGTTGCTGATATTTTTTTGAAAATTTTTCGCTGAATTCACGAATGGATTTAAGGCTGCTTAAATCAAGAATCTCAATATCTACATGAGCATTGGGGTGAAGTTTAAGGATTTTATCTTTGGCTTCATTGGCTTTATCTTCATTACGGCAGGCGAGGGTGACATGAGCACCTTTGGCAGCAAGTGCACGAGCACTTTCATAACCTAGTCCACAATTAGCACCGGTAATGAGTATGTGTTTTCCGTGTTAATCTGGAATATTGGCTTCAGTCCATTTTTTTGTAAGCGCCATAAGAATCCCTCTTTTTTTGCATTTGTTAAGTGTGAGAAATTAAAACGGTAAAGCGGGTGCTAACTCAATACTTTCACCCACAGCTGGAAGTTCGAATTCACCAAACTGGGCAATACCATCAATTTTTGTCCAGGATTTAAAAACATACACATCACTTTCCAGTTCCTGTTCAAAACGAAAAGCCACGCTTTGTGGTCGTTGATCCTGATTAAGGGAAAGAATAGTAACTAACATACCATTTAACTCAAGCTTTTCACCTGTTTGCATAGGGAATTTTGCTGAACGGAAAATTTTCTCCGAAGCATCAGCAAGAAATCCGCCTTTCGGTTCAATTTCCAGTGTGTTGTCATCAATACGGGAGACTTTTATGCCCGCATAACCTGAACTAAGTATCCAGGTGTTTTCGGCGTTCGGTTTTCCATCAAGCCTTTGAATCAATGGCAAATAAGAGATAAGGGCTGCATTGGGTGGGTTCACTAGAATCAGTTTTTTACTGTGTATATCTTTAGGCAACTGTAGTTTTTTTGCAGGAATATTTAGCAAACGATCAAACTGGCTCACCAGCATGCTTTGTGATTGCACGAGTATCAACGGTGCAATGATTAAATGTGTAAATAGACTAATAATAGCAAGTAGAGACAGGCTTAAGTTCCAGATTTTATTTAATACCTTATCTGAAAAAAAAGATTTTCTTTGTAAATAGAAACTCACAAGCACCTCTGCCATAAAGGCAAAGGCAGGGATGCAGGCGAAACCAAGTACGCGGCTTGAAATTTTTGAACCGGAAACCGGGATAAGACAAAGTATCAATACAAAAAGAAAGTACCATGCCCGTTTATTGTTTTTCCAGAATGGAAAGAATGCGCCAAGTAATAAAAGATTGAAAAGTAATACATATAAAAAAATATGCTGGATTCCATAAAGCCGCGGGCTTACCAGAAACTCAACAGGAAGCCCTGTCCATAATGCAGCGCTAGTGAAATTAATATTGTCGATAATATTAGAAATAAATAACGAAGCATCATTAATCGGATCAAGGTAATAGCCTGAACCGTAAGCACCAAAGCCCAATGCAGAGCGTAATGCTATCCAACCTAGCGTTAATGCAACAAACGGAGAAACTTCAACACAGCGTTTTATAAAATTCGACTCAGAGAAAAATAATCCGTATACAGCGATAAAGGAGCAAGTGGTAATGCCAATTTCACCTGCTGCCATGCTGAGTAAGAGAAAAATCAGTGCGAGCACATAATTAATGGGTTTCCTATTCTGGTAATAACGTACATGGAATCCTGCAGCTAACATCCCAAAGCTAACGGCAATCAATGCATTCCTTGCAGCAATCCATGCGATAGCAAGGGCGTTTGTTCCGCTGACTAAAAAGAACAGGCTTGGAATCAGGATTAACCAGAAGTTTGCTGGTGTTTGTTCTGGGTATAGTTGTCTGAAGTAGAAAAGGCAGGCAAGCACTGCAAACATAAACCAGAAACTGTTTTGTACATGCATGAGTGTGAATTTGTCTGGCCAGAGTTGATAATCGAGCCAGATGCTCAATTCAGTGAGTGGCCTGAAGAAGGTGTATTTCAGCTCAGAAAAAGTCCACCAGGGAAGTACACCCTGATCCATCAGGAAATGGGTTCTGTCTACATTACCATCCACAAAGCTATACAAACCAAAAAGCGAGCCATCGTTAGTTAAGGCTTCGGGCTCAGATAGATTGAGTATGATGGTGCGATGGGAAAAATCATCGAATTGCAAACCGTTGTTCCATGAGGGGATACTGAGCAATAAAGCCATCACTGCAAATACAGTGACTAAAGTATGGGGTTTTATGTTTAACAATGACTTCATTCCTGACCTTAGGGCTTCTCTTTTGCGGTTGGTTTGTGAGAATAAATATCGATGTGGAGAATGTCTACAGACAGCCTTCGTCAGGCCAAGTTTAGCACTATTTAAGAAGCGCATTTCTTTAATGCTTTTGCTACAGGGCTTTCAAGAACATCGTTTGTTGAAGTAAACTGTTTGCCATCATAACAATGAAAACTCAAGGAGAAAGGAAATGCCAAGTTTGTATGAAATCAGTGTTGAGAATTATCTTCGTGTGGTGGGTGCCAGTATCAATGTCTTAAAGAAGGGTGAGGCGCATTTCCTTGAGGCAGGTAAGAATCCTGACGACATGATAAATCAGAAATTGGCGCCGGATATGTTTCCTTTTCCTTTTCAGGTTTATTCCGTTCAGCATCATTCCCTGCATTCTGCACAAGGCTTGCTGAGTGGTCATTTTGGCCCGCCAAAAAATCTTCCAGAAACTGATTATGCCGGTTTGATTACAGTGCTTGAGGAAACCAAGGCACAACTGAAGGCTTTCACCACAGAGGAGATCAATGCACGTTCTGGTAAACAGGTGATGTTTAAAATGGGTGGCCTGGAACTTCCCTTTACATCGGAAAATTTTGTTCAGTCTTTCTCACTTCCTAATCTTTATTTCCATGCAAGTACGACCTATGCCTTGTTGCGTATGCAAGGCGTGCCTATCGGTAAGGTAGACTTCATGGGTAATATGAAAATCGGTGCGCCGCAAGCCTGATTTGTTTTAAAAAAAGGAAAGCAGGAAATATCTATGAACTTTCCAAAAATTGTTTTCAAAATAGAAGATCGCATTTACGAAGTAGATGCGAGTGATGGCCCTGCGATTCGTAAGATTCCCAAGGAAGATCGTCAACATTTAATGACCTTGATGTTGGCGATTAAGAAACAGGATGAACAGTTACGTGTAACGGAAGCTCAGGAAACTGCAGATGTAGTGCCAACTCCTGTAACTACCCCTGTCAGTTCGCCGATGCAAAGTGCTAGCCCTGTTGTTAAGACTTCTACGCCAGCAAATGTAAGTGCGGCTAAATCTCATTCTGAGAATAAGGAAAATATTGATAGGTTATTTGAAGGTTTAGCTGCGCAGGAACGTTCTGGCACCAAGCGCATAACAAAAATGCAGATGTATATCATTTTGAGCGTTGTTTCTTCTTTGATTTTATTTATATTTTCCATTCTTTAAATTAGGAACAAGCATGGCAAAAAGAATTGCAACAATCTTTATCGTCATTATCCTGATAGTTTCAGGTTTATTGCTGGCCTTAATCATTCCCGGAAAGCGGCAGATTTATTCTGTAAAAATTCAGATTCCTGAATTTTCATCCATTGAAGAAAAATTAAGTACTGTTCCAGAAGAAAGCAGGCCACTTCGAATTGAATTCCTTAATACTTCAACACAAAACACGCCTTATGGTGCGCTAGGGCATATAGGTGTGTTGATTAGCTGGGCAGACGGTAAGCAGTTCTTGATTGATACAGGTATGAACAAGGAAGAAGCGCAGAAGTTTTCCAGCACTCTGGAGTTGCTTGGTGCTGAGCCGAGTGAAAACTTTGGTGCGATTGATGAGCAGATGGGCGAACAGATAAAGAATATTTCGGGTATTGCCTTAACTCACTTGCATACGGATCATAGTTTTGGCGTAAGTGGTGTTTGTCGTGCCATTAAAAACCTTGGTGAAAGTGCTACGGTTTTCCAGACACAAACACAATCAAGCATGCATAATACCTTTACCAAGCCGGGTCAGGTATTTGTGAATGAGTCTGTGTGTAATAAACAGATTCTCGACGATG
>JBECKS010000160.1:0-3410 GCA_040235395.1 Pseudomonadales bacterium
CTCCGGAAGCAAGTATATGAGGAACGACCAAATGTGTCTCTGAGTTACCAAGTATGGCGCTTCCGTAAACGCCGAAGGTGTAGGCGTAGAGGCCAAGAGTGCCGATATATCCTGCCATTAACAGCCAGCCACCGATGCCGGCAATATTGGGATGAGAAAAAGCATGTTCCAGATAGGTAAAGCTTCCGCCGTCTGAATGATACGAGAGTGCCAAACGAATGTAGCTCCATCCGGTTAGTAATGCGATAATTCCACCCAGCGCAAACGCTAAAGGCGCCGCATGTCCGGCAACGCTTACTGAGAGACCAAGAACGGAAAAGATACCGCCACCCACCATCCCGCCTATACCTATGGCGACAAGCTCCTTCAGACTGAGTTTCTCCTGTCGTTGTTTCGCCATTATGGTAATTTCCTCAAGTTTTTGCTCTTAAAAATTGAGAGTCAGTTCTTCGTTTTTTTATAAATCAAGAGGGATAATGTGTTTATAAAGCACTCTAAAAATTAGATATCTTGTCAAAACGTTAACCTTTATTTGACTGATATCTTTCTGAAAACCAGTTAATGCGGATATTAGATTTATTGACGACTAAATTGTTAATGATGGCAAAAGATTTAAGACAGCGTAATATCTTTGTCCTCCAAAAATGAGGCATATTTCATATCTGTCATTTTAATATGTTTTGTCAGCCACTCTTTACTGAATTTCGCAACAGTCGCAGCTGAAACTGACTGATCAGTATTAAATTTGTTTTTAAGCTCTAAAATATGTTTTTTAAATCCATCATGTTCTTTTTTATGGTTTGCCAAGTCATAATATCCATATTTCTTCATCAATCTTTCTTCAGTGGTAAAATGGATAATTGCATACTCAATTAATTGAGAAAGAATTGTTCCCAATATATCATCTTCTTTTTTTTCTGTTTTTATGGATTCATTAAGTTCGTTAATAATAGAAAAAAATTCTTTATGCTGATTGTCAATTTCCTCAATATGCACGCTTAATTCTTTTGTCCATTGAAAATGTCCCATAATTATTACCATAAAAGTTATATAAATTTTTTATCGGAGTGTCCTCAATTTTATTTTTTCTGAATCTCAGATCAGATGAGGTCTGAAGTCGAAATATTTGAATCTATCTTAACTCTCCTATTAAAGCAAAATATGTTTAGGTGAAACTTGTTAGAATAATGATTTTGTGCATTATCTTGGCATGACCAGTCATTTTTGAGTTGGTATTATAATATTAAATTTGGCGTCCATTTTCTGTTGACCTGCTAAAATACCTGATGTGCATCATCACTTGAAAACTAACAAAATTGGAAGATCGAATGAATGCTTATGGATGATTAGAAGAAGAGAATGGTAGGGAGATGTTGTTTCTAGATGAGTTTAGCAGACAGGTAGCTTCATTGCCTGCTTTGAGCTCTTTAGCTGTAGGCCTAGGGAAGAGTGTCGGTGATTAATTACGCCTGAAATCTACAGGACTGCAAATACCAGCGGACCAAGCTATAGCTAACTTTTATCTAGCCATGAGAAAGTAAATACCCTTTCAATAAATACTAAGAAACTCATGATCACTTAAAGATATTTTATTCGTGTAGATCAAAAGGGAATAATTATCTATTCACCCTCGAATTCAGTCAATGAGTAAATACTATATCCTTTGTCTTTCAGTTTCTTCTCACCACCCACATCAGGAAGATTGACAATAAATGCCATCTCGGCGATTACACCACCCAGCTTTTCGATCAGAGCTGCTGCCGCCAGAGCGGTGCCGCCAGTCGCCAAAAGATCATCGATCAGGAGGACACGCTCATCTTTTATGAGGGCGTCTTGATGTATTTCAATGGTATCGGTACCATACTCAAGGGCATATTCCTGCTCCTGCACCAAGCCTGGAAGTTTCCCGGCTTTTCTGATGGGTATAAATCCCTTGCCCAGTGTATAGGATATTGCCCCGCCTATAATAAATCCACGAGCCTCAATGCCGACAATTGTGTCAAAGGGTATATCCTTTGATAGATAACGTTGCGTAAAATTGTCAATGACAAGACGAAATCCCACCGGATCCTTGATAAGTGTCGTAATGTCCCGAAACATTATTCCTTTTTTGGGATAGTCAGGTATGGTTCTTATTTTGGACTTAACAGGCATATTTTCCTCCATTCTATTAAATATAATTATTATGTAATTATCTCAGTTTAAGCAGTACAGACATCCTCATACATCTCTATTTTCGGGAGCAGGTTGACAAAAAGATTAATGACTGAATCAGAGTTCTTTTTCATGGTATTAACAATCATTTCCCAGGTCACTGATTCTTCTCCCTCCCGCCAGCAATCATAATCCGTGGACATCGCTACCGTGGCATAGTGGATCTTTATTTCCCGGGCCAGGACAACCTCAGGTACCGTACTCATGTTGATGACGTCAGCATTCCAAGCCCTGAACATGTGGCTTTCCGCCTTTGTTGAAAAGCGGGGTCCTTCAATGGTGATTACGGTTCTATCGATATGATGCTTTATATGAAGCGTTTCAGCAGTTTCCTTTAATAGTTTCCTGAGATTCGGGCAAAATGGTTCAGCCATAGGGGTGTGTACCACTTCGTCTTCAACGAAATAGGTCTTTTCCCTTTTTCTGGTAAAATCAATGAACTGATCCGGAAAGACCAGGTGTCCTGGTTCAATTTCCTCCCGCAGGGAACCAACTGCAGTCGCAGCAAGAATGTGGGTGCAGCCAATTTCTTTCAAAGCCCATATATTGGCTCTGAAGTTTATCTGGGATGGCCTTATGGTGTGCTGTTTCCCATGTCGGGCCAGAATGGCAATCTGTACTCCGCCTATTTCTCCGCAGGTAAGTGAAGATGACGGTTTGCCGTATGGAGTATCAATATTTACTTCATCTGATTTTTTCAATATATCAGGATTGTCCAACCCGGAACCACCAATTATACCGATTTTAATCATTTCAATTCCTTTGTATTTTTATCAATAAGTTGTAAGGACGAGTTAGTTATAACCATATCAAATTAGTATTTTCCAGATGTAAAAAAATGATTTTTCGTCTTTAGTTGTATGCCAGGAAAACAGCAAATTTTAATTGAACGAAAGGTTACCATGCGTGTCAAGAAAAATTATAGCGAAATTTGCTGATGCCGAAATCGGAACTCTTCATTGGTTAAAATCGAGTTTTAAAGTGAGTTGGATATCATAACCAGAGTCTGAAATAATTTGGTAAAATATTTGTGTTCATGGCAACCAACATTTCTTTGTAGAGGGAGTTACTCAAGTTCATGTGCCATCTTCATTCCTTCTTCAACATTTACACGTGACAAGAACAATACACCGATTACGAAAAGAACGATAAGTGAGAAAATTCCTGCCCTGATATTTCCTGAAGCAACCCCGACC
>JBECKS010000226.1:0-2876 GCA_040235395.1 Pseudomonadales bacterium
TCTGGCAACAAATGCACCTATATCAATAGTTGGTGGTAAATATAGGGTTAATGGAGGTGCTTTCACAGGATCGAAGGGAACTGTGCTCTTGAATGATACCGTTGAAGTGCTTTTAAATTCGTCAGCATTCTTTAGTGCTGATGCAAATGCAACACTGTCCATTGGAAATCAGTCGGGAACATTTACGGTTACTACCGAGCTAGACTACATACCAAGTAATTTTTATTTCGTTGATAAAAAGGATGTGGCTCTAGATGTCCAGGTTTATTCAAATACCATTACTATAACCGGGCTCGAAACATCCATTGATATTTCAATTGTAGGTGGTGAATACAGTATTAATGGTGGGGTCTATACAACTTCTGCAGGCATTGGAGCTATTTCTAATTATGATCGGGTCCAGGTGAGGGGGCAGTCTTCAGCTAACTACGGTACGGCTGTTGATGTTGTGTTAACAGTTGGAACTAAATCAGATACGTTTACCATTACAACAACGCCAGATATCTTCCCGGATCCTTTTGTAATTCCTGGTAAAACCTATTGGCCGACTAATACCTATGCAGAATCTGATGTGATTGTTATCACAGGCATTACTGGTAATGCGCCTGTTTCAATGATGGGTGGTTTAGCTTCACAATTTAGGATTTGCAAGATTGTGACACTATGTGATCAACCAAGCGATTGGGGGGCTTGGTCAGGAGGTAAGAGCACAATTGCAAATAATGATCAGATACAGGTCAGGACTAGATCATCTTCATTGTATGGCACCACAATGTCTACAAAACTTACTGTTGGTGATCAGACACAGGTATTTAGTGTTACAACTCGCCCATCTTCTATTAAGTTAGTTCCAAACAATACGACACCCAAGAAGAAATCTGGTGATGATAGCAGTGGTCTCTTTGGGTCGTGGGATTATATGAACCTGGCCTTATTTAGCATGCTTCTGTTACGGCTTAGAAGAAGAAAGCAGATAGCTTAATTGATGAAGAAAAGCCCCGTTAAGGGGCTTTTTTTTGGCTGATTAAATTGTCATTTCGAAACACGACAATCTTCAATACACGCGTTTGAATAAGGCAGGGTGGGCTGCTAGCATTGTTTGGCTTTATATAAGCCAGAGCGGAAAGCCCAGCCAGGGCAGAATTTTTTACTTTTATGGTGGAAGAAATCATGCAATTTAATGGTACCGATAAGTACATAGCGACAGAAGAATTGAAGATGGCAGTGAATGCGGCCATTGCCTTGCAAAAGCCTTTGTTGATTAAAGGGGAACCAGGCACAGGTAAAACAATGTTGGCAGAGCAGGTAGCTGAATCTTTGGGTCTGAACCTGATTCAGTGGCACATCAAGTCAACTACCAAAGCATCACAAGGTTTATATGAATATGATGCAGTATCGCGTCTTAGAGATTCACAGTTGGGCGATGACAAGGTGCATGAAATCAAGAACTACATCAAGAAGGGAAAACTGTGGGAAGCATTTGAAGCAGGAGGCCAGGTCGTGCTTCTCATTGATGAAATTGACAAAGCAGATATTGAGTTCCCTAACGATCTTTTGTTAGAGCTGGATAAAATGGAATTTTATGTTTACGAGACTCAAGAACGTATTGTTGCCAAAGAAAGACCAATTATCATTATCACCAGTAATAATGAAAAAGAGTTGCCCGATGCGTTCTTGAGACGCTGCTTTTTTCACTATATTTCTTTTCCCGATGAAACAACAATGAAAGAGATTGTTGAAGTTCATCATCCTAAAATTAAGAAGGAGTTGTTGCGTGATGCAATGGAAATTTTCTTTGATTTACGTTCAATTCCTGGGCTTAAGAAAAAACCTTCTACATCGGAGTTAATTGATTGGTTAAAACTTCTATTAGCTGATGATATTCCTGAAGATATTTTGCAAAACAGGGATACCAAGTCTGCAATCCCACCTCTATACGGTGCGCTGCTTAAGAATGAGCAGGATGTTCAGTTGCTTGAACGCCTGGCATTTATGAATCGCAGGGGTTTATAGGTTCTAGAGAAAATCTACCATGCTAATTAAATTTTTCTTTGCGCTTAAACAGGCGAAAGTTCCGGTCACAATACGGGAACTACTTGATCTACTCGAAGCTTTGAACCAGAAACTTGTCTATGCAAGCATGGATGAATTTTATGTGCTAAGCAGAATGATCCTGGTTAAGGATGAAAAACATTTTGATAAGTTTGATAGAGCCTTCGCTGCCTATTTTGATGGTTTACCTATGATTGATGCGCTGCTTGAGAAGGAAATTCCAGAGGAATGGTTGCGTGAACAGTTAAAGAATAGTTTCAGTGCAGAAGAGCTAGCAAGGATTGAAGAAATTGGTGGCGTTCAAAAACTCATGGATGAAATGCGCAAAAAACTTGAGGGTCAGGAAGAACGGCACGAAGGTGGAGATAAACAAATTGGAACCGATGGTAAATCGCCTTTAGGCAAGGCTGGAAATAATCCTTCGGGTTTTAATGTTAAAGGGAAAAAGGATAAAAATAATGCTGCGAAAATGTGGCACCGACGAGAGTACAAGGATCTAGATGATAACGTTGAATTGGGTACTCGTAATATCAAGATTGCCTTACGTCGTTTACGTCGCTTAGCAAGAACAGGTGCTGAAGAAGAATTAAATCTTGATGACACAATAACTTCAACAGCAAGAAAGGGCGGTCTTCTTGATATCAAGATGCAGCCTGAGAGAAGGAATCGCGTAAAAGTACTTTTGTTTTTTGATGTAGGCGGATCGATGGATCCTCACGTTCGCGTTTGCGAAGAGTTATTTTCAGCAGCGAGAACGGAGTTCAAAAATATGGAATTCTATTATTTCCATAACTTTATTTATGACTCGGTTTGGAAAACTAATA
>JBECKS010000239.1:0-2746 GCA_040235395.1 Pseudomonadales bacterium
GTCTAGGCATGTAAGTTTAGCTAAGAGTTAAGCTATAAAATAAAAAGCCCGCTTTATGCGGGCTTTTTTTTGGCTGGGGTTTTTTGTCATTTCGAGGCGCAGCCGAGAAATCTCAATTAGATTCCTCCACAACAAGTTGTGTTCGGAATGACAACGATTTTATTTTCTGATGCTTAATTGTCATTTCGACCGTAGGGACGCCTACATGGATGTAGGCGGTAGGTAGTGCAACGCAGGAGCAGTTGCCGAGAAATCTAAAGGAGATTTCTCAGTCGCGTTGCTCCTTCGAAATGACAATAAAGATATGAAAAAAATTATACCGCTACGGGCGCAGCAATATGCGGATGCGGGTCGTAGCCTTCGATTTCAAAATCCTCAAAACGATAATCGTAAATAAAAGCCGGTTTACGATTGATTTTTAGTGTGGGTAAACGTCTAGGTTCGCGAGACAGTTGCGTTGTTACCTGCTCCAGGTGATTACTATAAATATGACTATCACCTGTGGTAATAATCACTTCACCCACATCAAGATCACACTGCTGTGCCAGCATATGCGTTAATAAAGCAAGTGATGCAAGGTTATAAGGTAAGCCAAGCAAGCTATCAGACGAACGAATATATAACTGCGCAGATAACTGGTCGTTCGCCACATAAAACTGATACAACAAATGACAAGGTGGCAATGCCATGCGCCCTGCCCTGGCGTTTTCCTGCGGACTTATTTTTTCATCGGGCAGGTATTCGACATTCCAGCCATGAAAAAGAATGCGTCTGCTGTTGGGATTATTCTTTAAACAATCCACCACATAATCAATCTGGTTAATGGTGCCGCCATCTTTGGTTGGCCATTGCGTCCATTGCTTGCCATAAATCGGACCAAGGTCGCCTGTTTCCGTTGCCCATTCATCCCAAATGCTTACGCCATTTTCCTTAAGCCACTTGGTATTAGTGTCGCCACTTAAAAACCAGATCAATTCATTAGCAATACTTTTGAAATGCAGTTTCTTAGTGGTCAATAAAGGAAAACCGTCTTTCAGATTATGACGAAACTGCCTCGCAAAAACTGACTGGGTTCCTGTGCCTGTACGATCACCTTTCTGTACACCGTTATCGAGAATATCCTGTAGCAATTCCAAATATTGTTTCATGATTTTTTTCTGTCTTTATAAAATTATTTATTTTCTGTTACTGGTTTTTGTGAAACCGACCAAAGTAATAAGCCCGCACCTGCAATAATCATTGGCGTGGATAATATCTGACCTTGGGTTAGCCAACCTAATGCCACAAAACCAAGATCAGGATCAGGCTCTCGGAAAAATTCTACAAAAAAACGAAAGCTACCGTAACACAGTATGCCTAAACCAGAAACGGCGCCGCGTTTTTTTGGCGACGCTGAAAAAAACCATAGAATCACAAACAGCAACAAACCTTCAAGTAAGGCTTCATATAATTGTGAGGGGTGACGCGCAAGTTGATAGGGGTCGTGAGGAAAGAGCATTGCCCAAGGCACATCAGTAGGTCTTCCCCATAATTCCTGATTGATGAAATTGGCAATTCGCCCTGCACCTAAACCAATGGGCAACAAAGGCCCCGCAAAATCCATGATGTCGATAGGGTTGCGCTTATTTTTCCAGCTATAAATAAAAAGCACCACCAACACACCAAGCAAACCACCATGAAAGGACATACCGCCTTCCCACACCTTGAACAACCAAAGCGGTTCGGCAAGCACACGATCAAAGTTATAGAACAGGGCATAGCCCATTCTGCCACCAAGAATTACGCCCAGTGCACCGTAGAACACAAGGTCAGCAAATTCATCCCTGCTGATATTGATGCGTTGCAGTCGTTTCAAACCCAGATAGTAAGCAGCAGCAAAACCCACTAGATACATCAATCCATACCAACGCAAACCCACGGGACCTATGGAAAAAATAACGGGATCAATGTCGGGATGAATAAGCATGTGTAAAAAATTTCCTTTAGTGGAAGTGTTAAAAAAAATCAGAAGCCTTTGAATACATCCTGCTTTTGTCATACCCACGAAGAGCCTGCCCCTGACCTGAGCAGGGGCGGGTATCCAGAGCATTAAGAACATGGATTCCTGCTTACGCAGGAATGACGCATTTTTAAGAGTTTTTAAAAGCTACTTACAATAAGCCGTAGCCCCACAATACTCAAGAACAGTGAAAAAATCCGCTTGAGTTTTTCAGCAGGTAAACGATAGGCAAGCCTTGCACCAAAGGGCGCAGCGAGCACACTGCCAACACTGATAATAAGCAAGGCAGGAAGGTAAAGATAACCCACACTTCCCCTTGGTAAATCTTCCAAGCCCTGTCCTGTCCAGATGAAGCCCAACACTGCAAATAAAGCAATGGGAAAACCACAGGCAGCTGACACAGCAACCGACTGTTTCATTTCAAGACCAAAGAAAGTCAGCAAAGGTACGGTTAAGGAACCACCACCAATACCAAAAATTGAGGAGATGACGGCAATGAAAACACCACTGATACCCTGACCCAATGCGCTGGGTAAGGAACTACGTGCCTTCGGTTTAAGGCTAAAGAACATTTGCACCGCAACCATCAAGGCAAAGACGCCAAACATTAACCTGAGCACATTGCCTACCAACTGACTGGCAATAAATGCACCCGCCACTGCGCCAAGACTGATGCCGATACCAAGATGCAATACCAGTTTCCAATCCACCAGACCATGACGATGATGGCTATACACTGAACTAATT
>JBECKS010000241.1:0-19387 GCA_040235395.1 Pseudomonadales bacterium
GTGTTCCACCCACCATTACTTACCAAAACATTTCAATTATTCTCAGACTGGGCATAATAACCAGAATAATTAAAAGAAAAATAATAACAAAAACCACTTTCCCCATTTTTACCCAGGAAATTACCATCCATGTCATTAAGCTTTGAAGAATACCGCCAGTTTGATGCTTTAGGCCTTGCTGAAACCATCAGGAAAGGTGAACTCAGTGCCGAAGAAGTGCTAAATGTAGCCATCGACAATATCAAACGACTTAATCCAAAACTCGGCTCCGTTAACCTTCCTCTATTTGATCAGGCGTGGAAACAATTAAAGGATCAGGATTCGTCTCGTACTTTTTACGGTGTACCCACACTTTTAAAAGATATTCAGCATCATATGAAAGGTACGCCTTTAAGCGAAGGTTCAAAAGCTTATATTTCTCGCATCAGTGATCACGATAGTTTTCTAACCCAAAGTTTTTGCCAACAGGGTTTTATTATCTGCGGGAAATCCAATACGCCTGAGTTTGCCTTAAAAGGAATTACAGAACCCGAAGCCTTTGCTCCGAGTAGAAATCCATGGAAGCCTGAACATACACCTGGAGGTAGCAGCGGTGGCGCCGCATCAGCAGTGGCATCAGGCATGGTGCCTATCGCAAGTGCTAGTGATGGCGGCGGCTCCATCCGTATTCCTGCTGCTTATTGTGGCCTTGTGGGATTAAAACCTTCACGTGCGCGTGTCAGTGGTGGTCCTGCCTTTGCAGATTTATGGGCAGGTTTTTCAAGCTCCCTGGTAGTCTCACGAAGTGTGCGTGACAGTGCTGCTGCACTGGATTTTCTTGCAGGCAGTAAACCAGGTGATCCTTATGGTGTTATCGAAGGTAACAAACCGGAAACTTCCTATTTAGTTGATAGCCAGAAACCTTGCAGAAAACTCAAAATTGCCGTTAATACCGAATCACCTTTGGGCAGCGAAGTTGATCCTGATGCCATTCGTGCCATTGATGAAACCGTAAAAATTCTTGAAACAAACGGTCATGTTTGTGAACAGGCAAAACCTGCAATTGATGGTGAGCAGGTTGCAGATGGTTTCTTTCATATTTACTACGCCTACATGTCAGCCAAGATGCAGAACATCATTGCACAATACGGCGTAAAACAGGCAAGAGAACTGGTTGAGCTGGATACTCAAGTGCTTGCCTGTATAGGCAACGCCATTAGTTCTGGTCAGTTCGTTGCAAAACGTGATGAATGGAATGGCATTACGCGCAGCATGGCAGGTTTTATGCAGAACTATGATCTTTATTTAACACCAACAGCTGCACAAAAGCCCTATCAAGTTGGCGAAATGAAACTCAGTGCTTTTGAAGAAAAAGCTGCACGTATTATTTCACGCTTTGATTTAGGTAATCTTCTTATTAATTCAGGGATGGTGAAAAAAAATGCCAGTAAAGCATTAGCAAGAACACCCTTCACGCAACTTGCCAACATGACAGGCTTACCTGCTATTTCTTTACCCATCTTCCATAGCGACGATGGATTCCCGATGGGCTCACAATTTATTGCACGAGCTGGCGATGAACTGACTTTGCTACAACTCGCAAATGAACTTGAGCAAACTGTTAACTGGAAAATCCGTTTTGATTCGATTCATGCTTCGCTTGAATAAACAGATTATTTTTTTATTCCTTTGTTGCCTGCTTATCGGACAGTCCTGGGCAAATGAAAATACTGACAAGGAAAATGTCATTTACAGTCTGTCCAATGCAAGGGAAGGCATTATTCTAAAAAGTTTCTACCTTATAGATAACAATCTAAGCATTGAACAACTCCCCGAACTAAAGGATTCAGACTGGATAGAAAAAGAACACTTCAAAAAAAAGGATTGGATAGATCGCACCTGGCAAAAAACACTGATCTATAACGCTGGTCAAAACAATATTGAAAGCGTACTCATACTTGATCGTTCATTTACTGTGCCTACTCAGTTTTACTTTAAGGAAAACAACCAATGGCAAAGCATTGCGCTGGGTGAATTTCAGAGTCCTTTGCATATCAATTTCATTTATCCTAGTTTTAATGTCACCTTAAAACCTGGCCTAAATGAATTCTACTTTCATTACCTCTCGACCAAATCCGAACCTGCAGCCATTCTTTATTCACCTAAGGCTTATGCTGAAGTTGGCTTCCTTAAGATCTCCATCATCATCTTAATTCTTGGCATGGTTATATTAATGGCAATATATAACCTCGTTATCTTTATTGTTGAGCGTGAAAAGGAATATGCATTTTACCTCCTTTATTTAAGCTCAGTATTCGCCCTAACTATCGAACTAAGCGGCATCGAACGTTTCTATACGGAATCACCCCACCTTCATTATGGCCCGAATCTAGTAGCAATCCCGCCCATTTTTCTCGCACTTTTTTATATCAGCATGTTTGACTGGAAAAAGGATTTTAAATATGTGTATTACCAAACCATATTGATTATTTATATCAGTGTCGCCTATACGGTATTTGCATTATTTGCTTCAGAACAACTTAAATTTACTACCTACGCGCTTTACTTACCCGTTATGAGCTACGTGAGTCTTCTGGGTTTATACGCCTTAAGCATAGAAAGTTATCGCGGTTCAAGACAGGCTTTCCTGCTTTTATTTGGTTTAATTATTCTTTTGTTGGGAACGGTTATTTCACAATCAGCACTTACCGGCGCTCTACCAGAAATTTTTGTTTACGCCTCCATATTTGCATTTGCCAGTGAAATGACTCTGTTCTCTTTTGCACTATCAGTGAGAAAACAGGAACGTCTGGTTGCTGAAGTTAATGCTAAGAAACATTCTTATGGCCAATTAGCCAAGGTATTTTACCCACATCAACTTCAACAAATGCAGGAAGGACAGATTCTGGAACAGACTATGCCTGAAGGTGAAGCTGATGCGGCTGTGATTGCCTTTGATGTAGCTGGTAGTTCGCAAATCAAAGACCCTCATGTAAAGGATTTCCTTCACAAGGTCATGAAAGCCTGTGAAATGGAAATGGTAAAAAATTACGAGCCCTATTTAATGACAGCAGATGCTTATCGGGTTAAGGAAATGGGCGACGGATTTTTATGTTCCACAGGTTTTCCTTTCTTTACGCCGGAAGGAAAAGAGCCTGCCTTAACTTCATGGGAACTGGCATTGAGATTTGTACAGGCTTTTCATCGTGTAGAAAAAGAATTTGCTTATTCAGAACCACTCTTTTGCGGTATTGGCATTGCCTATGACCAGATTGAAGCCTACTTCCCTTCTTCAGGTGTTCGTCAATATGATTTGTACGGTCGAAGCATCGTGCTGGCAACACGCTATGAAAGTTATCGAAAAATGTTGTTTGAACAAATTAATGAAGTAGGCTCAGTGATTATTGTTCAGGAACGTTTGTATAAAATGCTGCCCGAAGAAGCACAGGAAAAACTTAAAGCCTTCGACTTAACACAATCAAAATACAAGATTCGCGACGATTACTCTGCCGAAAAACTTTATTACAAAGTGTTTACATCAGATGAAATTCATTAAGGCACTAACTAACTTGAAATGCTACTGAATAAATCAAAGTAATCAGGAAAGGTCTTTGATACACATGCCGGATCATTAATCGTCATCGGCACATCACCTAAAGCAGCAAGCGAAAAACACATCGCCATACGATGGTCATCATAGGTATCAATTGCTGCTGGCTTTAAATGTTCTGGCGGCTCAATAGAAATAAAATCCTCACCTTCTTCAACAATAGCACCCACTTTTCTTAACTCAGTTGCCATGGCTGAAAGCCTATCGGTTTCCTTTACACGCCAGTTATAGATATTCCTGATTGTAGTTTTTCCCTTAGCAAAAAGCGCAGCGGTAGCGATAGTCATCGCTGCATCTGGTATATGATTCAAATCCATATCGATGGCATTTAACTGATGTTTTTCAATCTCAACCCAGGTTTCTCCATAAGCGACCTTAGCGCCCATCTTTTTTAGGACCTCTGCAAATTGCACATCTCCCTGAACACTGGAGGTACCTATGCCGTTTACACGAACCTTGCCGCCTTTAATGGCAGCTGCTGCTAAAAAGTAAGAAGCAGATGATGCATCGCCCTCCACCATGATTTCCTTTGGCGAAACATATTGCTGACCTGCTTTTATGATAAAACGCTCATAGTTCCGATTCTCAACAAATACGCCAAAAAGCTTCATCGTATCAAGGGTAATATCAATGTAAGGTTTTGAAACCAATTCACCATCAATCACAATGTCCAGATCAGAACTTGTAAAAGGCGCTGATAGCAGTAATGCCGTCAAAAACTGGCTGGAAATGTTTCCCTTAATTTTTATGGAGCCACCCTGTAAGCCTGTTCCCTTGATTCGTATTGGTGGGTAAGCGTTTTCACCAAGATAATTAATATTTGCACCGCATTGCCTTAAAGCGTCTACCAAATCCCCTATGGGTCTTTCAAGCATTCTTGGTTCGCCAGTTAATACGAATTCACCTTCACTAACACAGAGTGCTGCGCACAGTGGTCTCATGGCTGTACCCGCATTGCCTAAAAATAATTCCAGCGTGTTTTTTGTGTGAAATACGCCAGCATTACCTTTGACCCTGCAAGTTCTTCCGTTATCGCTCAATTCGCAATGAACGCCAAGCGCTTTCAAGGCATTAAGCATGTGGTTTGTGTCATCACTCTTCAGAAGATTAGTAATCAGGGTTTCACCTTCACTAAATGCAGACAGCAAGAGAATACGATTTGAAAGACTCTTGGAGCCTGGCAGAGTAACTTCACCATTGATTCGCTGGACAGGATTAAGTGTTAATGACTTCATCGCTTATGATTTCCTGATACACCATGTCATGTGTGGTTGTTTTCTGGAAAAATCCTGAGAAACGGTTTCCTTACTAATTTCCTTCACATTAAATTGTTGACTCAGTTTTTCTGAAAACTCAAAACGCCTGAAGTTCGTCGAGAAATAAACCACACCTTGCGCATCCAGTCTTTTCAAAGCTAACTCAATGAGATGCTCATGATCTTTCTGCACATCAAACATCAAACCTTTCTTTTTGGTATTGGAAAACGTTGGCGGATCAATAAAGATAATGTCGAACTGCTCTTTACTGTCTGATAGCCACTTCATGACATCGGCACTTACTGTTCTATGCTCATCCAGTGAAAAACCGTTTGCCAAAAAGTTCTTTCTGCCCCACTGCAAGTAATTATTCGATAAATCCACACTGCAAGTAGATTTAGCACCACCCGCAGCAGCATAAACACTCGCACTGGCTGTGTAAGCAAATACATTCAGGAAACGTTTTCCTCTGGCTTCTTCAAAAATTCGCTGACGAATCAGGCGATGATCAAGGAACAGACCTGTGTCTAGATAATCTGTTGGATTTAATAAAAAAGTTAAATCATGCTCATGCACAGGAATAAGATGCATCGCCCTGCTTTCTTCGCCCTTTGCGCTATATTGCGCTTTTCCTTTCTGCTTGCGTCGGGTCTTGATGTAAATCTGCTCTCGATGCAGTTCAAACAAAAGCCTTAATGTTTGCAAGGCAAGATTGAATCTCGCTCGCGCCTGCTCTTCACTCACGGATTTTGGCGCAGCATATTCGTAGACAATCATGAAAGCTTTATCACTTTCCTGATAGGCATCAATAGCCAGATTGAATTCCGGCATATCCGCATCATAAAGGCGAAACTGATTGACGCCTGTTTTCTTTATCCAGGATTTTAGATTTCGTAGATTCTTGATGATGCGATTAAAAAAGTCCTTTGCCTTTTCATCCACCTCATTCACTTTATTCTCTGCAAGCTCCAGCTTTGACAGAAAATAATCAGTTTCGGAAATACTTTTTTCTTCAAGTGGAATATCTGAACAGCGAAAAATACATTTAAGATTGCCATTATAGAAACGCGCTTGAGAAAATTCCTTGAAAGCCAAGGCATCAAGTAACTCAACACGACTGGAAATAACGCCTACCTGCCAGAGAGGAAAATCCCTTCTTAAACGCTCTCCAAGAAAACGGTAAAGAAATTTCAATTCTTCTGCTTCTTGCAAACGTTCACCATAAGGCGGATTGGCAATCATCAAGCCTTTGCTGTGTTGACTACCCTCTTTTTTCAAGGCTGTCATGTGTGCAAAGGCACGGCGCTCCACATGCACGTAATCCTGTAAGCCTATTGCCTCAAGATTTTTACGACAGGCTTTTACCGCTTCTGTATCACTATCATATGCCCTGAACTTCAAGCCACTTGCTTTTACTTGTGTAAGACCCGCCTGTTTCCGCTGTTCGATTTCCTGCTTCAGTTTTTGAAAACTTTGTTCATCGTGACAAAGAAGGTTCTCAAAACTAAAGGAACTACTTTCATTTGAGAGTCTAAAATAAACAGGTGCGATATCAGCAGCACACATCAAGGCTTCAAACACCAAGGTTCCCGAACCACAACAAGGGTCCAGAAAAAAATCCAGTTCAGGATAAAGGCGCTGCCAGCCCATCTGACGAAGCAAGGCCGCCGCGAGTGTTTCTTTCAAAGGTGCTGTTACACTTTCCTTGCGATAAGCACGTTTATGCAAGCGTTCACCTGCGAGATTCATTTGTAGATAAAAATGATTGCCATCTGCATGAAGGTTAAGAATGACATCAGGATTTTCCCTTTCTACATCTGGTCGTTTTTCAAAATGAAAGCGGAAACGGTCTGCAACTCCATCTTTGAATACCAGCGCCGAAAAACGCTCATCATCAAATACACTCTGTTCGCCACTGCTATCAATCCTGAATGTTTTTTCAAGCGAAAAGAGTTGCTCCCATGGAATCTGTTTGATTTCCTGATAGAAAAATTCCCTGGCATCCTGCTGTGTTTTTTCCAGCACCTGAAAATGCGCAACATTCACCAGAACCTGTTCAGCAAGACGCGACCAAAGACAGATGCGATATACATCTTCAAGAGCGACTTCTAAAGTGACAGAAGCATTCGACACTTCAAGCTTATGAATTGATGTTTCCTGAGTAGAAAATATTTCTCTGATTTCATCAGCAAGTAATGCTTCAAAACCCGAAGCACAGCTAACAATCACCTTAAGCGGTGCTTCCTTTTTTATTAAGGACTCATGAAAGTATGTAGAACGCGAAAGACCTGTACTCAAGCAACACCTAAGCCTGTTGCTGATATTGTCTGACGATTTGAGTAATCAGGCCTGGGCCTTCATAAATAAAACCCGTGTAAATCTGAACAAGACTTGCGCCGAGATCAAATTTTGTCTGGGCATCTTCGGCACTACAAATTCCACCGACACCGATAATAGGAATTTTTCCATTTAGTTTTTTCCCTATTTCCCTTTGCACATGATTCGCCGCAGGTAACAGTGGTGCACCACTCAAACCACCAGCTTCCTGTGCAAGCACCTGATCTACTAAAGAGGATTTATTTGAGGTGGTATTGCTCACAATCAAACCATCCACTTCCTTTGCCAATAAGGTTTCAGCAATGTGATCGATTTCTTCCTTATTTAAATCTGGCGCAATTTTTACCACCATGGGCACTCGTTTCTGGTGCTGTGCCTCTAATCTCCCCTGCTCATCTTTTAAGACAGATAGTAGATGGGCAAGCGCATCGCCATGTTGAAGCGAACGAAGATCAGCGGTATTGGGCGAAGAAATATTCACGGTTACGTAAGCGGCATGTTGATAGACTTTTTTCAAACAATGAAGGTAATCATCATTCGCCTTTTCGATGGGCGTATCCTTGTTTTTACCGATATTGATTCCGATTACACCTTCATATTTCGCTTTCTGTACCTGTGCTACCAGATGATCAACGCCTTTGTTGTTGAAACCCATGCGGTTAACAATGGCTTGCTGCTCTGGCGCGCGGAAAAGCCGTGGTTTTGGATTACCTGGTTGAGGCTTTGGTGTCACCGTACCAATTTCAATAAACCCGAAACCCAATGCGCCCAAACCATCAATGCAATCACCATTCTTGTCTAATCCAGCAGCTAATCCCACGGGATTGCTGAATTCAATGCCCATCACCTTTACAGGTGCTTTCAAATCATGCTCAGGATTAAGTGAAATATTGAATTGATGCGCTTTTGCAATGGCATGCAGGGAAAATTCATGAGTGAACTCCGTTGGCATGGCAAACAGTACTTGTCGGGCGAGTTTATAAAGCATGATGGGCTAGCGTGAAGGATAAAAAGAAACGTCGCTATTCTAAACGTATTCGGCTTGTGAGTCATGGGGCAAGATTTCCAGACCAGATTTTATAGACAATGGCTTGCTCACTCGGAAACACATTCTTTCTGTAATAAACTCCTGAACTTCTTACAAAGATGCTTATCTAAAAGCACATTCTCAATCACCAACTCTGACAGGAGAAACCCGATGTCCCAGTTAGCGGCCTTCCAGCAACTTTCACGGCAACTAGAAACCAGCATCATTGGTCAAGCTAAGCTAGTGAAGCGATTATTAATTTCCCTACTTGCTGATGGTCATTTGTTGGTGGAAGGAGCACCCGGTCTCGCAAAAACACGTGCCATCAGCAAACTTTCAAGCCTGATTGAAGGCGACTTTCAACGTATCCAGTTCACACCCGACCTATTACCAGGCGATATCACCGGCACAGAAGTCTTCAGGCCGCAGGATGGCAGCTTTACCTTTCAAGCAGGCCCTATCTTTCACAATCTGGTGCTTGCCGATGAAATTAACCGCGCACCAGCAAAGGTTCAATCAGCCCTGCTAGAAGCCATGTCTGAAAGACAGATATCCGTTGCTTCTGCCACTCACACACTACCCGAACTCTTTCTGGTGATGGCAACCCAGAACCCTATTGAGCAGGAAGGCACTTTCCCTCTGCCCGAGGCGCAACTGGATCGCTTCCTGATGTATGTATCCATTGATTTTCCTGATGATGGTGCCGAACTGGAAATCCTTCGTCTTAGCAGGCAGGAAGCACTGGGAGAATTAAGCAAAACAGAAGCAACAGCCCAAAGCATTCTTTCTCAGAACGATATTTTTGAAGCTCGCAAAGCGGTAATGAATATTCATATGTCGGAAGCGGTCGAAAATTACATCGTGAAACTCATTAGCGCTACCCGCCACCCGTCTGCTTATGGAGATGAATTTGCCAGCGCTATTGAATATGGCGTTAGCCCAAGGGGAACCATCGCACTGGATCGCTGTGCACGCGCACATGCCTGGTTAGATAATCGTGACTTTGTTAGCCCAGAAGATGTTCAGGCACTTGCCACAGATGTTCTTTGCCATCGTGTTGGCCTCAGTTATCAGGCAGAAGCAAAAGGCATCAGCCGAAATGATTTAATTAAACAATTATTACAGATTGTTCCTAGTCCCTAGCATCGATATCAGGTCTGTATCATGTTCAAGCTTTTTAAGGGCATCAGTAACGCTTCCTCTTCACAGCCATTAACACAGGGTAATGGCGTTAGCTGCTCCATTGATGAATTGATTGCATTAAAAATGCAGGCAGAAAAGCTCCAGTTTCCTTTGAAGCATAAAAGTCGCAGTCACGTGAGCGGTGGTAAACGTTCCAGTTTACGCGGGCGAGGCTTGGATTTTGATGAAGTGCGTGCCTATCAGGCAGGCGATGAAATACGAGCCATAGACTGGAAAGTAACTGCACGCACAGGCGAGGTGCATACCAAAGTCTATAAAGAAGAAAAAGAAAAACCTGTGTTTGTGTTACTGGATTTACGTAAGCCCATGTTCTTTGGTTCAAAACGTTATTTTAAATCCGTCAGTGCTTGCCATCTGGCTTCCTTACTTGCCTGGTCTTCAGTAAAACATGGTGATCGTTTTGGTGGCATTATTTTCTCTGAAAGCAAAAGTGAAGAAATAAAACCAAAAGCCAGTAACAAGGCTGCGCTTAATTTCATTCATATCGCTAGCGAAATGAGCGAAGCCTATTTTCTTGATAGCACTACAAAAGACGAAAACAAACTAGATAGCTCACTAAACTTTGCCATCGACAAGTTACATCAGATTGTAAGACCAGGAAGCCTGATTTATCTCATTTCCGACTTCCATGATTTTAGTGAGGAATGCAAACAGAAGCTTAGCCTGATTTCACGTCATAACGACATTATTGCTTTAAATGTAAGCGACCCGCTGGAAAGAGCCTTACCCGATGCCAAACGTTTACTCTTCACCAATGAAGATGCACAAGAACAGGCTATTACTGAACTCCATGGAAACCAGAAAAAAACCCGACAGGATTATGAAACATTTTTTGAAGAAAAAAATAGCTCACTTGAACAGCAACTTCTGGATTGCAGGATTCCAACAATTTTCATCAGTAGTGCTGACGAAGCCTATGAACAATTACAGCTTCGAAATCTAAAACTAGCTCGTTAAACGGCAAGAAGAAATGCAAAACGGTATGCAAGGTACAGAACATCCACTCTCGCAAATGCGCCCTCTCGTTCTGCCCGAGGGTATAGATGCATGGCCTCTTGCACCTGGCTGGTATGTATTAACAACTATTGTGCTTGTTAGCGTAACAATTCTGACTGTCTTGATGATACAGAAACGTCGAAAAGAGCTTTTTAAAAGACAGGCATTAAAAGAACTGGAAACAATCAAATCGTCTATTGAGAAAACAACGGAATCTATAACACAACAGAATGATGCACTTTCTAATTTACTGAAACGGATTGCACTCACACACTACCCACGTAGTTTAATCAGCCCTTTACATGGCGAGCAATGGTTAGCTTTCCTTGATGAAATCAGCAATAGCCAATTCTTTACCCAAGGTGATGGTAAGTTACTTGGCGAATCCAGATTCAAGAAACCTCAGGATAATCAGCTTGAAAATGATTATCAGGCACTCATGAATTGCATTGATCGCACTGAAAAACTGATTAAACAATTCAGGGTTAAAAAACAGACGGGGAATCATCATGTTGCAGTTTGAATTCCTACAAGCTCTGTTACTGGCACCCCTACCCTTACTGGTTTATTTCCTGGTGCCAACGGCCAAAATAAATAACAGCGCCTTACTAAAAGTGCCATTTTTTAATGAGCTTGATTCCTTTCGAAGCAATAACTACTCGCAAGCCGTAAGCAAGTCAGGAAAGTTATTTCTCCTGTCTCTTCTCTGGATACTGCTATTAATTGCGAGTGCTCGCCCCGTATGGCTCGGTGATGAAATCATTTTGCCTGCTGAAGGTCGTGACTTAATGCTTGCTGTGGATGTATCAGGAAGTATGCAGCGTGGTGATATGCAACTAAATGGTGAAGCTGTGGATCGGCTCAGTATCGTTAAAGTTGTGCTAAGGGATTTTATTAGCAGGCGTAATGGTGATCGTTTAGGTCTGGTACTTTTTGGCACCAATGCTTACTTACAAACACCACTTACTTTCGATACCACCACACTGGAACAGTTTCTACTGGAAGCTGAAATCGGTATTGCTGGTGAAGCCACCGCCATCGGAGATGCCATCGGTTTATCTATCAAGCGCCTTCAGGATAGTGAAGTGAATAGTCGTGTACTTATTCTTCTTACTGATGGAAGCAATACTGCTGGTGCTGTCAATCCTTTACAGGCAGCAAAACTGGCAAAAGAAAAGCGTTTGAAGATTTATACCGTTGGCATTGGCGCAGATAGAATGGATGCACCTGGCATTTTTGGCACATCCTTTTTCAGTCAAACAATCAATCCTTCTGCTGATCTTGATGAGAAGACATTAAAAGCAATCGCAGAAACCACCGGCGGAAAATATTTTCGGGCAAAAAATGCCAAAGACCTTGCCGATATTTACAAAATTCTGGATGAACTGGAACCCGTGGAATCTGACCATCTGAGCTATCGACCTAAGCGTGCACTCTTTCATTATTTCCTTGCCGCTGCATTTATCATTTCAATGCTTTATACATTTTCCGTGTTGTTACTTTCATGGTGGCAAGCAAGAAAACTCAATGAACAACAAGGGTCCTTAAGTGATGTGGTCTGATATTTCACAATTTCACTTCCTGAGACCGGAATGGTTTTTTGCACTAATTCCTTTAGCCATTTCTATCGCATGGTTACGTTTTGAAAAGACAGCGCAAGGCGACTGGCATCAATTAATTCCAGAACACCTGTTAAAGCATCTGATTCATGAACAACGTGGTAGCTCCTCCAAACATGCCATTACACTTCTTGCGCTGCTCTGGTCGCTCTGTGTATTTGCATTGGCAGGCCCAACTTGGCAAAAAATTTCACAGCCCGTTTATGAAAAAATCGAAGCGCGTGTTTATGTGCTCGATTTAAGTTACTCCATGTATGCAGCAGACTTGAAACCCAACCGAATCAGTCGTGCACGACTGAAACTTCTCGACCTGCTAGAAAAAAATCGGGAAGGTTACAGCGCCTTAGTTGTTTTTTCTGGCGATGCTCATGTGGTTACCCCGCTTACTAATGACACCAACACCATTGGTTCTCTTGTGCCTTCACTTGAACCAGACATCATGCCCAACATTGGCAGTAGTGTCAGTGATGGGGTACAGAAAGCACTGGAGCTGCTTTACAACACTAAAATAGAAAAAGGAAAGATTATTCTGCTCACCGATGAAGTGACAGATAAAGAAGCAACACGCATTAATGCTTTAATGGATCAAAGTAAATTCAGTTTATCCATTCTTGGTATTGGCACTAAAGAAGGCGCGCCCATCAAACTACCTAATGGTCAATTCCTGAAAGATAACAGCGGCTCTGTTGTCATTCCAAAACTTGACAGTTCATCACTCAAGCAACTCGCTAGCCTTCATGATGGTGTTTATATTTCCATCCAGCCAAATGATCGTGACATACATTATCTTGAACGTGAAAGCATCAGCGATGACGATGCCCGCGAAGGCACCCAGCAATACGATATCTGGTTTGAATTTGGTCAATGGATAATGCTGCCCATTGTTTTACTCGCTGCACTTTCCTTTCGCCGTGGCTGGATTCTTGGTCTGCTTTTCTGCATGGGTATTTCACAAAACCCCAATACTGCCTATGCAGCCGAAAACACAACAGCGAACGCAACACCACAACAACAAATACAACAGCCTGTTAACAAGAATGAAAAGACAGAAAAATCTGGTCTAGAGAATATTCAGGATCAAGTTGCTTCCTGGTTCAAGACAGGTGACCAACGCGGCCTTGCAAAATTCAAACAACAGAAATTTAGCGAAGCTGCCGAGTTATTTAATAATAAGGACTGGAAAGCCTCTTCTCTTTATTACAGTGGTCAATTTGCAGAAGCTTCAGATAATTTCAAAATCAACGAAAAAGATACGCTCGAAAAGCAGGCAAGTAGCTGGTACAACAAAGGCAATGCCTTGGCTTTTGCACGTGATTACGACGGCGCTATCAAAGCTTACGACAAGAGCCTCGCATTAAAACCTGATAACGAAGATGCCGCTTTTAATCGCGAATTAGTGGAAAAAGCTAAGGAACTCGAAAAGCAAGAACAGCAAGAACAAGATAATGAACAGAATTCTGAACAACAGCAGGACTCTCAACCGGATTCATCGCAACAGCAATCTTCGCAAGACCAGAACGATAAGCAAAACAGCGACAATTCTAAATCACAAGATCAGCAGAATAGTAATCAGGATTCACAAAATCAGGAAAGTAATGACGAAAATTCTCAAGAAGATACTTCTTCAGAGAAACAATCTGACAAACAGGAAGCTGACAATCAAGATGATCAACAAGATCAACAAGATCAACAGCAAGATGAAGAGTCTGATGAAGAGAACACTCAAGGCGAAAATGCATCCGAAGAAAACAGTGAAGAAAAAAGCAGCGAAGAACAAATGGCCGAACAGGCAGAAGACAGTGAAGAAGACGCCCTCTCCTCCTTAAGCCCAGAAGAAAGAGAAAAACAACAAGCACTTGAACAATGGTTGAGACAGATTCCCGACGACCCTTCCGGCTTAATGAGAAGAAAATTCTCACTGGAAAGTAAACGTAATCCTCAAAAACGCTCAGACAAACAACAGGTATGGTAGTTCAATGTTTATGAAAAGAGTTTCAACAATGAAATTTCCCCTACTACTTCTAGTAATGTTTACTGTATTTTTTACAAGCGGCTTAAGCAAAGCTGCCAATCTTACTGCTTATGTTGATAACAATATTGTACAGATTGGCCAGTTAGTTCAATTCAGCGTAACACTGAGTGAAAAATCTTCTTCAGATAAACCTGACTTTTCTGCCTTGCAACAGGATTTTGACGTGCTCAGTGGAATCAATACCAGCTCACAAACGCAAATCATCAATGGTAGCATGTCTTCGTCAACCACCTGGTCAGTTACCATCAGCCCTAAACATGACGGCGCCATTGTCATTCCGCCCATAAAGCTTGCCGGGCTGGAAACTGAAGCGATTACCGTTGTGGTGGGTAAAGCACCAGAGAAAAAATTCTCAGATGTATTTTTTGAAACCACTGTGAATAAAAAATCTGTTTATGTTCAGGAACAAATCCGACTCGACCTGAAGCTCTATGTACGCATGGCAGATTTAAGCAGTACACAACTTGACGACCTGAACATCACAGATGCTAAAGTTCTTCCAGCAGGAGAAGCTAAACAAAGCCAGATTCTGCAAAACGGCATTCGCTACCACCTTGTAGAAAAAAGTTACTTTATTTTCCCTGAAAAAAGTGGTGTGTTGAAAATCCCCTCTCTCAGGTTTAATGGCGTTGTGACAGAGGGCTCGAGATATAGTCGTTTTGGAACACAAAGACGTATTAGCGCAAAAAGTGATGCTGTTAATGTTACTGTCAAAGCCATTCCTGAAAGTTTTCCTAAAAATGCAATCTGGTTACCTGCTGAACAGTTAATTGTCGCAGAAACTTTTAGTCCGGGTAATCACGCAAAAGTAGGTGATCCCATTACCCGTACCATTATCACCAAAGCAACAGGCTTAATAGGAGCAGCACTACCCCCTGCAGAACTCAAAAACATCACTGATTTAAAGGTTTATCCCGATGAAGGAAACAGCAACGAAGTGCTAACAGGCGCATCTGTTGTCTCAACCCGTAACGATTCCTTTGCCTTGATAGCTAACAAAGGTGGTGATATCGAACTGCCTGTTTATCGCCTGCCTTGGTGGGACACAAAAAATGACAAGCTTCAGTATGCCCAACTCGATGGAAAAACCCTGCATTTTACAGGCAATCAAATTGAAAGTTCACAAGAAGAACTACCATCAGACTTTGTCATCGATGACAGCAGAAACGATCAACCGCAAGCAACGAATAAACAAAGCGTTGACAGTAAAACGCTATGGTTAGTGATTTCGATTTTTGCTTTAGTATGGCTTACAACCATAGCTGCATTCCTATTTTACATCCGCACAATCAACAAAACACACTCTAATAATAATCTGAAAGATCAGGAACAGAATACTTTACGAATCGTTTCAGAGTCTGAAAAATCTGCACTCAATACATTTGAACAGTCATGCAAAAACAATGATGCACACACCGCACGTAGCAGCCTGATTCAGTGGGCTCGCCTTCGTTTCCCAGAAAACAACATGGAAGGTTTATCCAGCCTTGTTCATTTTATTGAAAAGTCTTCAAATGATGAGCAATCAGAATTAAGTCAACAACTACAGGCGCTAGATAAAATGCTATACACCAATGACACTAGCCATCTGGATTTTCAAACCCTAAGGCAATGTTTCAAGGAATGGACCAAAGACCTGGACCAAAAAAACGAAAAAACAGAGAAAGGCAAAAAACTTAGCGCCTTGTATGCTAAAGACTAAGTGCGCATCAAACTTTCTTAACGAACTCTGACTTGAGTTTCATGGCACCAATGCCATCAATCTTGCAGTCGATATCGTGATCACCATCAACCAGTCGGATATTCTTGACCTTGGTACCCACCTTCACCACCAAGGAACTACCCTTCACTTTTAAATCCTTGATAACCGTTATCGTGTCACCATCAGCAAGCACATTGCCGTTGGCATCCTTAATCACTTTTTCATCGGAAGACTTTTCGCCTTCACTTGCAGACCACTCATGCGCGCACTCAGGACAAACCAATAAAACACCATCTTCATAGGTGAAAGTAGAACCACATTTAGGACAAGCTGGTAAATCAGACATTATATTTCCTTCAATTATTTTAATGTTACAAAGTTAGATAATTATATGAATTGCATTAACGAGGTAGTTTCCTCATTCTCAAGAAAAACGAATCGCCTTACGAATTAGCGAGGATATTTTTTCTCTAGCGAGGAAGCAAAATACTAAAAATCCCATTTCCTACTTTGGCATCATCTACGAATTGCGTTAGCGAGGCAGTTGATACAAGGCAAAAATATTTGAGAAAGCGGAGTTTACACGTAGTAAATGAGCATTTCGAAAATATTTTTAACACCGTAGCAACAACGCAGCTAGCAATTCAAATTAATTTAGGCCTTGATCTTTCCAGCGTTGACCTAACCCTTCCGCCCCATCAATAATCAAATCCTGCCCCGTCACATAAGCAGAAAGCTCACTTGCTAGATATACCACAGCATCGGCCATATCATCAGGTGTTCCCTGACGACCTAATGGCAACATCGCTGCCATGCCTTTGCCCATCTCTTCTGTTGTTTTTTCATCCATTCCAAATGCATTGCCAATGAGCGGCGTATACACACCGCCTGGTGAAATACAATTCACACGAACTTTATATTGAGCCAATTCCAGCGCTACCGACTTTGTTAGCTGACGCACTGCAGCTTTTGCACCCTGATAAAGATGAGGACCGTATCCTGGTTTTGTTGCTGAAATACTTGCTGTGTTAATAATGGTGCCGCCCTTCTCTTTCATAGCAAGGCCAGCGTATTTCATGCCGAGGAAAACACTTTTTACCAAAAGTGAATAAGTCTTATCAAAACCTTCACCATCAATTTCAAGAATGGAACCACGCGCACCAAAGGCACCTGCATTGTTATGCATGATATCGAGCTTACCGAATTCACTCACTGCAAATTCAACCAGCGCTTTTACGGATTTTTCATCAGTAACATCGGTATGTTTATATCTTGCGTGCTCGCCCAGCTCTGATACCAGTGCCTCTCCAGCCTCATCATTAATATCAGCAATAACAACTTTCGCACCTTCACTTATCAGACGTTTTGCTACACCTTTTCCAATTCCACTAGCGGCACCGGTAACAATGGCGACCTTGTCTTTGAGCATAGGGTTTTCAACTTTTGGCATCTTATGACTCCTTTTAAAAAAATGAGTATAAAGCGACGCCAGTGACTTTCATCATCAAAATGAAGGAGTAAAGAGGAAGTTTTGGGGGAATTAAATATATTGACGTAACCACTGCTGGAATTGTGGTTTAGGCATAGCACCAGACAGGCTCGCAATCTCCTTACCCTGCTTGAATATCTTCAAGGTCGGAATGGAACGAATCTGATATTGCATAGCTGTTTGTTGATTATCCTGAGTGTCCAGTTTTACAAAGGTTGCCTGTGTTGCCATTTCATTTGCCACAGCCGCAAAGGTGGGGGCAAAGGCCTTGCAGGGTCCACACCAAGGCGCCCAGAAATCCACCACCACTGGCAAATCATTGTTATTAACAAAACGGGAAAAATTCTGGTCAGTCGAAATGACAGGCTGACCAGTTATCAGGGGATTCTTACATTTTCCACATTTCGGACCATCACCAAGCTTTTCACTGGGAACTCGGTTTGGCGTAGAACATTCAGGACAAACAAGTTGGGTAACTGACATTTCATAATTTCCAAAATGAATCTTACCTGAATATTGGGTCATACAAGGTAAATTCAAGGTTAAAACCATGAACAAATAATGAATGTTGGAAAATTATTTTTCAATAACAAATATTCATCTCGTTAATCTAATGTAAATAAAAAAGAATCTATGCTCATGGAAACAATCATAATGAGGGAGTAACAATGAAACGGAAAGTAGTCATTTCTTTTTCTTTATTTTTTATTTTTTTTACAGCTCTTGTTCACGCAGAATCGACAGTAGTGAGAGCCGGCCCCGGATACGCATGGGTTCAAGAAGGCGGCTTTGAACATGAAAGAGGTGCAATGCTTGCCATTTCCA
Organism: Pseudomonadales bacterium; assembly: GCA_040235395.1. GTDB lineage: Bacteria > Pseudomonadota > Gammaproteobacteria > Pseudomonadales > JBECKS01 > JBECKS01. The sequence goes on from JBECKS010000241.1 coordinate 18,076, forward strand.
AACCCATTCACTCGGTCGATATTTCGCTTGAAGGAATGTACTTTGCAGAGTTTCGGTCTAAAAATTCAGCTGATAGTTACGTTCAAGTAGCTGCATTGAATCCAGCTATCGGTAAAAGTTTTCCCATAAACAATTACATGAGCATCGTGGGAATAACTGGCATTAGCTTCTGGAGAGCAGAAGCCACATTAGTTTCCAATCCTGTTGGTAGTGATTCTGATACGTCTCCCTGGATTGGTACTGGAATAAAAATAGATAATGTCTTAAGTAACATTCAATTCTATAGCACTGTTGAACATTTTAGTGATGTGAGTGGAAGGGATATTCAACTCATTTCCCTGCAAGCGGGCGTGGAGTTCTAGTTATGAAAATACAATTATTTTTAACTATTATATTATTCACATTGTTAGCTGCTTGCGACGGAGAAGAAAACGCAACTCCCTCACCCGAAGTCTCCACCAGAAAAACCTATATCACAATCAACGTTACCAGCGTTAATGGCAACAACGTTTTTGTGGTTGCTCAACTTAAAAAAGGTGGTTCAAACTCAACAGAATTCATCAAAGTGACGGGCGATGATCAATTAGTTGCTTCTGTGAACGAACCTATAGTTGAAATTGAATTCAACAACGACCTGTTTTCAAATGTTGATCAATATTCTGAAACTCAAAAAAAACTACTCCGTCACACCTGGCGTCGATCTTCCCCCTACATCTCATTATGGGATGGTTATGTAGAATCAGGATCAGGAGGAACATGGTACTTCAGAACCTTCGATGATGTTGGCTCTGGCGGTGATACATTTTATCTTTCATATCAGCGGGGTAAAGGTCGTCAAGATGTTACCGATACTTATGTCACACTTCCCTATGCCTTTAACATCACGACACCAAATTCTTATGATGCTCCATACTCACGTTCAAATGATGACATCTATGTAAGCTGGTCACCTGCGAACACAAATGCAGCAGTCGATTTATCTGTTGAAGCGCGCTGCAAATATAGTGACGAAAAAGCTTCCTATTCAGTAGGCATCCCCGATACCGGAGAATACGTCATACCTGCTAATACCATTAAAAATCTAAATGGTGTTTGTAAGTATCAAATCAGGGTTGACAAAGTGCTTAGCGGTCATCTGGATTCACATTTCAAAGGTGGAAAAATCTGGGGAAGTCAGGCTCGTACAGTGACTGTTGAAACGATTGACTAAAATAAATTTTTTCTTTTTCCAAATTTCGTCCAAACGGGGGAGCGTTTTCATTTTTCAGCCCTTTATACTTTGGCTCTCAGTTTAAGAACCTTCTAAAAACAG
>JBECKS010000037.1:0-5106 GCA_040235395.1 Pseudomonadales bacterium
TCTAATTTTGACCCACGTATAACCCCATCCTGCCAAATTCTGAGCAGGAGTAAAGAGGAGTGATAGACGTGGCATTATTAAGTGTAATCCGCCGTTGGCATTTTCGTGAGGGAATGCCGATACGGGAGATCACCAGGCGAACCGGGCTTTCCCGGAACACGGTGAGAAAGTACCTCGCAAACAAGGTTGTCGAGCCGGAATATCCCAAACGAAAGACCCCCAGCAAGCTTGATGATTACGAGCAAACCCTGACCAGTTGGCTCTTCAGGGAATCCAAGCGTCACCGCAAACAACGCAAAAGCCTGAAGCAACTTCATAGTGACTTGGTGCAACTCGGTTACACAGGTTCCTATGATCGGGTTGCAGCATTTGCACGCAACTGGCGGCAGGATCAACAGGAAGCCAAACGGACTGCCAGCAAGAACACCTTTATTCCGTTAACCTTCTCACCGGGCGAAGCCTTCCAGTTTGACTGGAGTGAAGACTTTGCCGTCATCAATGGCCATCGCACGAAGTTGCAGATTGCTCACTTCAAGTTAAGTCACAGCAGAGCCTTTATGCTCAGGGCTTACCTGTTACAGACTCACGAGATGTTGTTCGATGCCCACTACCACGCCTTGCGTGAACTGGGTGGCATTCCAGAACGGGGCATCTACGACAACATGAAGACTGCCGTTGATAAAGTTAGCCCAGGCAAAGCACGAGTGGTGAACAAACGCTTTCAGGCCATGGTGAGCCACTATCTGTTTGAAGCCGAATTCTGCAACCCTGCTTCGGGTTGGGAGAAGGGTCAGGTCGAGAAGAACGTTCGGGATTCAAGGCATCGCATCTGGCATAACGCACCCAACTTCAAGTCACTGGAAGAACTTAACCTCTGGCTAACAAGCCGATGCAGGGAATTGTGGAAGGAATTGCCACATCCAGAACGCAAACCGATGAGCATCGAGGAAGTCTGGCTGGAAGAACATGATGCACTGATGCCCATGCCGGTGGCCTTCGACGGTTTCGTTGAATACACAAAACGAGTGTCATCGACTTGCCTCATTACTTTCGAACGTAGTCGCTACAGCGTACCGGCAAGCTTTGCCAACCGGCCTGTAAGCTTGAGGGTATATGCCGACAGGATTGTTATCGTTGCTGAGGCCAATGTGATTGCCCAACACCCACGTCATATCGACAGGGACCATCGCTCACCAGGCATCACAGTTTATGACTGGCGGCATTACCTGACGGTGGTGCAACGTAAACCCAGTGCACTCAGGAACGGTGCCCCTTTCAACGAGTTGCCGGAAAGCTTTAATCGGTTACAGAAGATATTGACCAAGCGGCAAGGTGGCGACCGTGAAATGGCCGACATCCTTGCATTGGTACTCAACCATGATGAAACACAAGTAGAGCAAGCCATCGAGCTTGCCCTTAAAAGTGAGCAGCCCTCCAAGCAGCATGTACTGAACTGTTTAGGTCGCTTGCATGATGCACCGAAACCAAAACCCTTATTACCACCACCGGCTCTTCAACTGGTGACTGAACCTTTAGCCAATACACAACGTTACGATGAATTACGGGAGAAACGACAATGAATGCTGATGCAATGATTACTACCTTCAAAACCCTGAAACTCTTTGGCATGGCGGATTCCATTCTGGATTTGTCAGAACAGGGATCACCCACCTTCCAGCAAGCTGTGCCCATTCTTGAATCCTTACTCAAGGCAGAAGTGGCAGAGCGTGATGTACGCTCCATCAACTACCAGATGAAGGCTGCGAAATTCCCAGCCTACAAAGACCTGTCGGGATTCGAGTTTGATAACAGCAATATAGATGAAGCACTCATCAAGTCCCTTCATCGCTGTGAATTCCTGGAAGACAGCCAGAACATAGTTCTGGTCGGCGGCCCTGGCACAGGTAAAACCCACATAGCTACAGCCATTGGTGTCCAGGCCATACAACATCACCGCTATCGTGTGCGGTTCCTGTCTACCATTGAACTGGTTAATTTGCTGGAGCAGGAAAAGGCACAAGGCAAGCAAGGCAGAATGGCTAACCGTTTGATGCACACGGATTTGGTGATACTGGATGAACTGGGCTATTTACCCTTCAGTCAGGCAGGTGGAGCTTTGCTGTTTCACTTGATCAGCAAACTTTACGAACGCACCAGCATCATCATTACTACCAACCTTGCATTCTCTGAATGGCCGAATGTATTTGGAGATCCAAAGATGACTACTGCGTTGCTGGACAGACTTACGCATCATTGCCACATCATTGAAACAGGCAATGACAGTTACCGATACAAGGAATCAACTGATCAACGAAAAGGAGCAAAAAGAGAGAAAAAATAATCAAACCAAGCCATAATCTGGCTTATTCAGGTGGATCAATTTTAGATGCAAAACCTGGGTCAAATTTAAGTGCAAATTAACATAGCTATCCGCAAGCCAGACAGAAAATGTATCGACACATTTTGCAATGTTGATCACTTATTCGAATTTCCCGCACACCCAAATTTCGAAAATGGCCAACCGCCTTTCTAACTTGCGAATAGACTCATATTCTATCTAAGAATTATTCTAATATGATGCTTATTGAAGATGATTCTAAACTTAAATTTCCCCAGTCTCCTGAAATGTTATATGTTTTTTTATCTGTTTTTTGTAAAACGTCAATGTTACCAAAATCTACTTCCCCATTAACATCATGAAATTGATTTAGAGTTTTTCTTAACCATGTTTTGTGTGAAACGCCTGAAAAAATCAACTTTCCTTTGTGATAACAATACTGCTCATTATTTTTAGGTTTTTTATATAGGGGGTTTTTATCATTTAAGACAAATTCAATATTAAAAATGAGATTATCATCCTCTTCCATAATATTGGTTACGTAACTATCTTCTAGGTAAACACTAGAGAAGTTGTCATTCCACTCGTAATAATGGCTCATTTTTTCTACAGATCGTAATCAATTGGAGTATGGTTTTCAGGACTTTTTCTAGGAACAGGGTTTCCAGCAGGATTTATGCGCTGGCCGGTTGAATCTTTTAACTCTACATGTGGGTTTTCGCTTCCTGGGGTTCTAGAGCTACCTTTTTTAATGGTAATTCTAGGTATTCCGTTTTCATCGATGTATTTTAGCGGCCCATTTTCTGTTTGACTGGCTTTCCAGCCTTTGCTTTCTGCAAATTCTTTTAATTGGCTTGCTTTTGGTGTGACACCTTGGGAAAAAATATCATCAAGACTTTTATAAATTCCCTTGCTGGATGCTTGTTTTATACTGCCGGCAAGAAGTTTAGTTATTTTAACTCCGCCACCAGTAATTATACCTTCTCCAGGTAGACTAACGGAGCTAGGTAAGGCTTGTCCATTACATGAATTTGGGCTTGCAATACATGATTGCATTGCAAGGTCATCCATTACAAATCCAGCAGCAGTAAATCCAACAAATAATAATGCAGCGATAATAAAATGCTCACCATTTGGATCGGTGTATTTATAAGGATTGTTGGCAGCATAAGAATATCTATTAAATGTAGATGAATTTCCTAACTTTACATTTACAGGGTCTATACCTAAAAATCTTGAAGTATTTGGATCGTAATAACGGGCACCCATGTAAATAAGATTTTCTGACTTATCGTGTTGATGACCAGTGAAACCAATCTTGTCAGATTTGGCGCTATCATTTACTTGCTGTTGGCCATAGGGGGCATAACTTTCTGACCATTTTGTTATTCCATTTTCGTCTGTCGCTAATATCACCGAGCCGAGTGCGTCGTGATGATAGTAAGTCACTTTTTCATCGGCATTTACGTGAGATGCTAACGAAAAAATAGCTGAAAATATTAAAGCGATAATGGTTTTTGTTTGTATCTTTTCCATGATGATGTTCTTTTTTTGTTTATAATATTTATGTTCTTTTTCTAAATTGTGAATAAACCACTCATCATGCATTAAGCGATTTTTTTCTGAAAGATTTTTATTGTTCTGTTGCTTCGGTCGGTTTTTTTATTTGAAACACATTTGTATCCGTCGATGGCACAACTTTCACTTTAGTTTCGATTCCTTTTTGCTCCTGAAATTCTACTTTCGGCATGCGCATGTCGTCTTGCTTGTTTATATAGTGATAAATCGCAAATGCTATAACAGCAATGATTGCTATGACTGCACTGACTATAATTCTTGTTTTTTGAGTTGTCATGGTTTACATCGTGGTTAAAAAATAATCATTGTTTAAATTTTATACAACGCGTTACAAGTGCATCGATTTGTCATCTAAAAAATCAATAAGTTAGAAACTTTCTTTAAAGCCGAATATTTATACAACACAAAGCTGTCATATAAAGCTTGATTCAAACACCGTTCGTCGGCAGTATCCGGCTTCCCCCCAATAATTACAAGAATTAAAAATCACATGGATACGTCTTCAATAGTTTGCCAAGCAAACGAATCACACTTGTTCAAAAAACGTCAAACTCGAAAACGCTTATTGTATTTTTTTATTGGCGTCGTGAGCTTTTGTTTGAGTTCACTTGCATTCTCGCTTCCAAACCTCGCTATACCTGATTACCTCCAAGCCCCCGGTGAAGTCAATGACCGTTACTTGTTTTCATCTTTTGATGGTATTGAAACAGTGGATCCGTTCTCTGGTGTGTTGCGTTTGGATCATACGGATTTGGTGTATCCGGGGGAGGGGATGGATATTGTGGTACGCAGAACGTATCACTCGACGCAGAAAGTTTGGGGGCTTGTTGGGCAGAATTATTTTGATGGTTATAACCCGATGGGTTTGAATTGGGATATTAATTTTGGTCGTATTTACACTTCTCAAAATGGTCCTGGAAAATATTTATACAGTCCTTGTGTAGCCCCAGCTTACGTTCCAGAGTCCGTTAATATTTCCGGTAATCCAGTATTAGAACTATCGGATGGTTCTAGAAACGTTGCTTATATACCGGCGACGGGTCAATATGCTGTACCTGTACCAGTAGATCATCTTGTTACAGAAGATTTATGGATTATTGGTTGTATTGGCGATGATTCTGTGGATATTCAGGGCAATCCTGAATTTGATTTGCAGGGATTTACTGCGACGTCGCCAGATGGAACTGTGT
>JBECKS010000041.1:0-10732 GCA_040235395.1 Pseudomonadales bacterium
TCTGGCGCTTTGAAACCTGTGCCCACAGAAACAAAAGGAGAGAATATTTTTTTCCATCTGAATTCATAAGCAGCACGATAGGTTTCGTGCTTTCCAAATTGTTCATTGTCATCCACGCGTGCAGAAAAGTTCAGTCGTTGTGGATTGCTATTCATTTCAATGATGGAAAAGAGGGCATTGTTATCGAGGGATTCGTCGAAATTATTTTTTTGTTCCCATCTGTCTCTGGAAAAATCACCGCCAAGAACGATTGACGATGTGTTGTTAAGTTTTGATGAAGCTTTAATGCTGGCAATGTTATGGGTAAAAATACTGAAATTCCCAACAACAGGAATGGCATAAGGATTATTAAATTCACGGTTTTCATAACGCGCTTGACCAATCCGTAAAGTTGCACTGTTGCTGTCGTTAATCTGGAAAAGGTTTTCAATACCAATGTTATGAGTCCTGAAATGATTTTCTGGTAGGGTAGAGTCGGCCATATACAGAATATTGTCGTATTCCGTTATGCCTTCCTGAATATTTGCCTGAAGATTGGTTTTAATCTGATTATTCCATTCGTGTTCATAACTGAGTAAGGCGCTATTCATTTCGAATCCATCCTTGTCATCTTGAGTATCTGGCTCAAGAGAGTCGAAGCCTTCTGATCGGCGGGTATTTAAACCAAGATGAAAATTTTCTGTGGCTGTAGAAAGCGCAAGTAACTGACTCAAATGAGAGCCAACCTCCACATGAACACTGGAACCCAGACCATTCTGTTTGGTTATGATATTGACAACACCACCGATGGTATCTGAACCATGTAGACTTGATTGAGGTCCGCGAATGATTTCAATGCGTTCAATCTGTTCCAGATCAATGTATTGAAGTGAGACCGAGCCTAGGCTGACCTTCTGTTGTTGTCCATTAATGAGAATCGCGGTGTGGTTGGATTCTGTGCCTCGTATAAAAAGTGAAGTCTGTCCGCCAGTACTGCCTGCCTGAATAATATTCAATCCAGCCATCTGCATGAGGAGCTCAGGCAAACTCGTTGCGGCACTTTTTTCAATATCCTTTGCCGTGATGATACTCGTAGAGCCAATGACATTTTCGAGAGCTGTGTTATTCCGGCTAGCCTTGACAATAATGCCTTGGTTTTCAGGAATGATGAGTTCTTCTGCATGAAGCCTGTCAGGAAAAGAGAGAAATGAACAAAAAATAAAAATAAGAACCGCATTAAAGAAATGCAGGGTGAAAGTTTGTCTAACTGAAAGCATAAATAGCTCCGATGTACCCGCCGTACATAATTGAGTGATAGAAGACTCAGGCCGGTATCCGGGCTTACGATTCTTTTTATTAGCTATGAGCTATGTCATGTATCAAATCAACCTTAAGCTATGTTGCCTTCCCATACTCAGTACAGTGACGTGACAGCAGTTGATTCAGAATCGATTACCGTTGCGGGGGCAGCGCAAGATTTGTTGGCTGGCATGAACCAGAAAACGCACTCGCTTCCCGTTTAACATTACCTAGAGGGTAATAGCACCTGAAGCGCGTGTAGTGTATGTCAAAATGGATTAACGAAGAAGTGAGCTTTAATGATAAAAACTAATAGCTGGCTTCAATTTTCTTAATGGAGTTGAGCACTTCAAGATTTTCAGGTGTTTTGATGTGAAGCTTTCTTGCTTCCTCACAGAAAAAGCCTTGAATAAAATCAATTTCAGAAGGTCGTTTGTTGAGAAAATCCTGATACATGGAGGAGTAATTGCTTGCCGTGTCCCTGATGACCTGCACAATCACGGGATAACAGCTTTCCTGAGAAGATAGGAATGATTTTGCACGAAGCATAGAATCTAGCTCTTCACAAATAATCTTCAATTGTCTTCGACTTTCCTCTGCTTCAATCAACTTCCCGTTCTGGCATTGATGAATAACAGTTAATGGGTTGATGGCGCAGTTGATTGCCAGTTTCATCCATAAGCGTTTTTCCATCTGAGGGTCTGCTTTAATTTTTTCAAAAGGATTGTCCAGATCGGTAGTCAGTTTTTCAAGTTCTACTGAACATGATGAATCTGGAATACTTCCAATATAGGTTTCGCCCAAGCCGGCATGAACGATATGTTGGCTGTTCTTTCTGAAAGCACCATGGGTTGTACTAGCGCAAAATACTTTTGCCTGTGGGAAGTGTTTTTCAAGTAAACGCTGGTTTCCCATACCGTTTTGTAACAGCACGATGCGTGCACTGCTTGAAAGTGACAATGGTTTAAGAGCAGCTTCGGTTTGATGTGCCTTGGTGCAGATCAACAGGTTTTCAATATTCTTGATGGATTGAGGCAGGGCGCAAGGCAGGGATATTTCTTCTGATTGTTGTTGATATTCAAAGCTAAAAACAATCGGATTTATTTTTTCCGGATTCTGAAATTGTTTAATAAGATTCGATTCAGGGCTCAGAAGTAGCGTTGCGTTGGGTGATAACCATTTTGCCCATAGGCAACCGATGGCCCCCGCGCCGAGAATGTACCAATGTGTACTCACTTAAAGACCGGCTTGATTTTTTTTGGCGGCAGACCAGTGAAAGGTGGTGACTTCAACACCAGCACTGTCAGTTTTGAGATGAGAGCGAGCTTCATCAATGACGGTTTCTGGATTAGGGAGAAATTCCTGTCTGTTGTCGCAGGCAAAAAGAGACATAGCAATTTTCAGATTGATAAAGCCTGCTTCAGTTTCGTAAGGTTTGATATTCACACCATCCATAACGCGCTTAAATATTTTTCCCTGACATACATCCAGACTATTCTGGTGCTGTATAACGCCAAATTCTGATTTTCCAACCCGAGTGACACCATCCATAGGTCTTACAAGTTGTTGAATGCGCTTGGAAACGCTAACAATCAATTGGTCGATGACCGTTTTTCGATAATTTTTCTGAATTTCACTAAAACCCGTGATGGAAAAATGGAGATAGCACAGCGCACCTCCGCGGGATTCAACATGCCTGATGGTATCCTGAATGCGTGAGTTTGCGTATTTAAGGTTGCCAATCTTGGTAAGTGGGTCGACGGTATTGATGATTTCCAGTTTGTGTTTGGCGACCATGAGCTCGCGATTTCTTCTTAACAGCATGTTCTGTCTGTTAACGAGTCGTGAGGCAGCCATTATACGTGGTACCAGTTGTTCTTTCATAAAGGATTTATTGATGAAATCATCCACGCCAGCATCAAATGCGGTAGCAAAATTATCAGTGCCATCTTTTGCTGTTAACAGAATGGTGTAGGTGTAAACACCAGCAGCTTCATCCAGTTTCCTAATATTTCTAGTGAGTTCAAGACCGTCCATTTCAGGCATCATCCAGTCTGCTAACAGGATATCAATGGGACGTTCCTTGATGAGTTCCAATGCTTCACTTGCACTTCGAGCTGTACGAATATCCTCATAACCAGCATTGCTTAAGGTTTTGGAAACGATAGCACTGCTGAACTTCGTGTCATCGACAATGAGAATTGAAAGTTTATTGAAATCCATAGCTTATGTTTTGTGTGTTGTGAAGCCTGCTGCTCTGTCTCTCTGCCTTGTTTCTTTTTGCTATTATTTTTCTATTATTCTGATTTATTGCGTTCTGGCAGTAGCGGTCGATTTTTTTCTTTTAATCGCTAATAATCCTTGCACAGTAATCACTCTGTGAACGCTTTTCAAGCGAGAACTGGCAGGGTAACCCAAACGACCTTCTCAGGAGCCTAAGTTGCTTAAAGGCGATAGACAATCAATCTCTGACGAAAGAGGTGAAAAAGCACCTGAAGCTAAGGAAACTGCACCTTGGTGGGTGCTCAGTACCTATTTTGCCGAAGGCTTTCCTTATTACATCATGAGGGTAGCCATTCCCTATTTCCTCAAGAGTTCAGGCTATTCAAATACTGTTAGCGGGCTGGCCTCTTTGGCGTTCACTCCTTGGGCATTCAAAGCGCTATGGGCACCAGTAGTTGATCTCTATGCTACTAAACGGAAGTGGATTATAGCCCTCGAATTTTCCCTTTCTTTTATGTTTGCTTTACTGGCTCTCTGGATGTTTCTGAATCCAGACGTTTCGCTATCAGGTGTCTGGGGGATTACTTTCTGGATGCTAGTTTTCTTGGCAGCCTTCCTGTCTGCAACACAGGATATTGCCATTGATGCTGCGTATATCGAGAACCTCAAGGAGAAACAGCAGGCCTTATGGTCGGGTACACGTGTTGCGGCGTATCGTGTTGCCATTATCGCGGGCAAAAGCGGCATTCTGGTGATTGCTGGTGCTTATAGCTGGTATCTTGCGCTGGCTAGCGCTGCGTTGATTTTCCTGTTTACAGCAATTTTGCATTTGCGCACCTTGCCTGATATCAAGGTAAATCGTCGGCAGGACGTTTCTGTTATCAATGAGTTCAGGGAAAGTCTTTCTACATTTCTGTTAAGGGATAAAGCCATTCTAATTCTTTTATTTGCACTGCTTTATAAATTTGGTGATGCCTTGTTATTTTCCATGAGCAACAATTTTCTCGATGATTTGCAGGTGGAAACTATTTATATCGGTGTGGTGGGAAGTAGTGATTTGATTATGGCAATCCTTGGTGGCTTGATAGGAGGTTGGTTGATTGCCAGATATGGCATTGCGATTTGTCTTTTACCCTTTGCTTTTATCATGAATGGTGCCGATTTGATTTATGCCTTTTATGCAAGCCTGAATCTTGATCTGGACATGATTAGAAAAACTGCCTTTCTCGTGACGGGTATTGAGCAGTTTGCGGGAGGTGTTGGAACGGCTGCTTACATGTTTGTGTTCATTCTTTTTTCACGAGGAGAACATTCAGCCTCGCATTATGCATTGCTAACCTCAGTGATGGCGCTAGAAGTACTTTTCGCTGCACCCTTTGGCGGTATCATGGCAGATTATTTTATTGACCTTGGCATGGGCTGGCAGAGTTATTTTTTATTCTGCTTTGTGATGAGTATTCCAGGAATGCTTATTGCTTCTTTCTTGCTAGGTGAAATTCGTTTGTTGTCAAACGATGAAGTAGAGAGCGAGGAATGAGAGGTATAAGGGAAATGAAAAGCCAGATTTGTTCGAAACCTGACTTTTCATGTGAGAAGCCTAGAGCCTGAAACCACCATCAATGTAAATGGTTCTTCCACTCAGGTAATCGTTTTCAAAAATAAATAAGGCTGTTTTTGCGATTTCAGTTGGTTCGCCCAAGCGATCTAGAGGAACGCGTTTTTTCAGCATATCCAAAGCTTCAGGTTTCATGTCTTGTAAAATTTCCGTGTTGATAAAACCAGGTGCAATGGCTGCTGCACGAATCTGGTGTTTAGCAAGCTCTTTCGCCCAGGTAACTGCCATGGCAGCAACAGCGGCCTTGGCAGAAGTGTAGTTGGACTGCCCCATGTTGCCATCTTTGGAAACAGAAGAGATATTAATAATCACACCACCATTTTTATTCTCAATCATTTTTACGGCAGCTTCACGACCACAGAGAAAAACACCAGTTAGGTTAACATCGATAACTGATTGCCATTGCGCCATGGTCATTTTCTTTTCAACAACACCGTCTTTACCTTTTACGAGAAGTCCATCGCGAATGATGCCAGCATTGTTAATCAGGCAGTCCACGGAGCCAAAATCCTGCTGGATGTTATTGAAGAGTTGCTCAACTTCCTCTTCCTTGGAAACGTTCACGGCGTAACCTTTGGCTTTTACGCCGAGATCTTCAATTTTGCTGACGGCTTTTTCCAGGTCAGTTTGATTGATATCTACCAGCGCGAGATTTGCACCTTTATTTGCGAAGGTTTCTGCCATGCAAAAGCCCAAGCCCCTTGCGCCGCCGGTTACAACTATAGTCTTGTTTTTTGGATCCACGATTCTTACCTGTACTAGTTAATTGAGAGTGTTTTTTCGACATTCACTCAGAGTTTCAGCAGTGGCTGGTGAAAGAGCGGGCTATTCTAGTGGAAAAATCTATGCTTTAGTATGCGAATGCGCCTGATTTTTAGACGCTCTAAGATAAAGTCATTCAAAAGAGATTCCGCATGCGTTGGTTTTTTATAATCTTTTTCCTTCTTCCTGCTCTTGAGATGTATACCCTTATCGAAGTGGGAAAAGTGCTGGGTAGCGTGTTCACGGTATTCCTGGTTTTTATGACAGCCGTTGTGGGCGCTTTCATGTTAAGAGCGCAGGGTCTATCTACTTTGCTGAGTTTCAACAACAAAGTGAAAAGTGGCGAGGTGCCGGCCAAGGAAGTGGTATCTGCAGCTTTACTTGCTTTCTCTGGCGTTTTACTTCTGTTGCCGGGTTTTTTAACAGACTCCATGGGCTTTCTATTATTGATTCCCATGGTTCGGCATGTGCTTGCCAAGCGTATTGTTGCGAAAGGTGTTTTTACTGTGACTCGTGAGTTTGAGGAGAGTAGGGTTTATGCCTTTTTCAATGAAAACTTTCGGCAAGGAGAGGTATATGAGGCCAGAAGACGGGAAGAAACTATCCAGGAAGGTGAGAAGGAACCCGAATCCCCGATGTTGCCAGATGAGTCCACAGGCCCTGATTCTGATGAGCTAACACCTGAAAAACCTGGCGACACTTTATAAGAGGGGTCTTGAAACAGGGCTCCTTATCCCCATTTTGCTCTCCAGCTGCTGGTTTTGTTGCAAGCCAAGGCGGGTTTCCTGTCAGAGCTTGACTATCGAAGCTAGCTACATATGATTAGCACTCTCTTTGCTAGAGTGCTAGCGATGTAAAACCGATGCTTTGGAAGAGGGTGCTCTACCCATGCAATGTCAAAGCCATCAACATCATTCTTAACTTAAATCTTAGGAGAATCTGGAATGAAAATTCGTCCTTTAGGCGATCGTGTTGTTGTGAAACGCGTTGAAGAAGAAACAAAAACAGCGGGTGGTATCGTGCTGCCTGGTTCGGCTGCAGAGAAACCTTCTCAAGGTAAAGTGCTAGCAGTGGGCAAAGGAAGAACCTTGGACAATGGCCAGGTTAAGGAACTGGACGTAAAGGTTGGTGACAAGGTCCTTTTTGGTCAGTACAGCGGTAGCACAGTGAAGATTGATGGTGAGGAACTATTGATCATGAGCGAAAGCGAAATTTTTGGTGTGATTGGAAAGTAAGAACTTTTCATTTACGAATCCCATTTAACGAATCGAAATTACAGGAAACATAGATATGTCAGCAAAAGACGTAAAATTCGGTGATGATGCTCGTCAACTTATGGTTGCGGGTGTAAATACTCTTGCAGATGCAGTGAAAGTAACACTTGGCCCTAAAGGTCGTAATGTTGTGCTCGATAAAGCCTTTGGTGCACCAACCATTACTAAGGATGGTGTGTCAGTCGCTAAAGAAGTGGAACTGAAAGACAAGTTTGAAAATATGGGCGCACAGATTGTGAAGGAAGTGGCTTCACAGACTTCTGATGTCGCTGGTGACGGTACCACGACAGCAACGGTGCTTGCTCAGGCAATCCTTAATGAAGGTCTGAAAGCAGTCGCTGCAGGCATGAATCCAATGGACCTTAAGCGTGGCATTGATAAAGCGGTCACAGCGGCAGTTAAGGAAATCCAGAAGCTTTCCAAGCCTTGTGCAGATAACAAAGCCATTGCTCAAGTGGGCACCATCTCTGCCAATAGTGATACTCAGGTAGGGGAAATCATTGCTGAGGCGATGGAAAAGGTTGGTAAGGAAGGCGTGATTACTGTTGAAGAAGGTAGTGGTCTTGAGAACCAGCTTGATGTTGTTGAAGGTATGCAGTTCGACCGTGGTTATCTGTCTCCTTACTTTATTAATAATCAGGACAATATGTCTGCTGAACTGGAAGCGCCTTATATTCTTCTTGTAGATAAGAAAATCACAAACATTCGTGAAATGCTTCCAATTCTTGAGGCTGTAGCCAAGTCTGGAAAGCCATTGTTGATTATCGCTGAAGACATTGAAGGCGAGGCCCTGGCAACTCTGGTGGTTAACAACATGCGCGGCATCGTGAAAGTGGCTGCTGTTAAAGCACCTGGTTTTGGTGACCGTCGTAAAGCCATGCTTGAAGATATTGCAATCCTGACTGGTGGTACTGTTATTTCTGAGGAAGTTGGTTTGAGTCTGGAAGGTGCTACGGTAGAAGATCTTGGATCTTGTGGTCGTGTTGTTATCGGTAAAGAAAACTCGACCATTATTGATGGTGCAGGTAAGGCAAAAGATATTCAGGGACGTGTTAATCAAATTCGTGCCCAGATTGAAGAAACTTCTTCAGATTACGACCGCGAGAAACTGCAAGAGCGCGTTGCCAAACTTGCTGGTGGTGTTGCCGTCATTAAAGTAGGTGCAGCAACAGAAGTTGAATTGAAGGAGAAAAAAGCTCGTGTGGAAGACGCACTACATTCAACCCGTGCTGCGGTTGAAGAAGGTGTGGTTCCTGGTGGTGGCACAGCATTAATTCGTGTGCTAACCAAAATCAAAGGTCTGGAAGGTGATAATGCTGACCAGAACCGTGGTATCCAGATTGCTCTAACCGCTATGGAAGCGCCACTTCGCCAGATCGTAACTAACGCAGGCGATGAAGCTTCTGTTGTCGCTGATAAAGTAAAGGCTGGTAAAGGTAACTATGGTTATAACGCTGCAACGGGTGAATACGTTGATATGGTGAAAGAAGGTATTCTCGACCCAGCTAAAGTAACTCGTACAGCACTTCAAAATGCTGCATCGATTGCAGGTCTGATGATTACTACTGAAGCCATGATTACCGATATCCCTGATGACAAATCAGGTGGCATGCCAGACATGGGTGGCATGGGCGGTATGGGTGGTATGGGCGGTATGATGTAAATTTCTGCCCAGAGCTGGTTCATTCATCCAAACTCGGCGTTGAATGATTGCTTCCGGTGCTCACGTACTTCAATGTACGCTCCGCTCCGGCTCAATCATCCGCCTTGATTTTGAACGAATGCCCTCAGCCCTGATCATAATTTGCTTTTGGAAACCCAGAAGTTGTTTAAAAAAGCCCAGCATAGTCTGGGCTTTTTTTGCACATTTTTTACATGTTAGTTTGAAGGGCTTTAGCCAATGGTTTTTCTTGCAAAAGCTTGGCGCTAAGTTATAGTTTGGCTTGTACAGTTTTTTTATATTTTTTAAGAACATGATTCAACGAGCGCCTTTACAGTTAAATTCTTTCAAAGCACTTAGTGTTGCTTTGCTTGCGCTCGGCCTAAATCTGCTACTGCCCTGTGGGGCACATAATACTTTCTAAAATAGCAGTTGAATTCTTTTCGTTATCTTCTAAAACCAACGAGTCAAAAGGTTGATTCGTTGTTGTCGACATGTATTAAAATGTCGCTTGAAACTGGAGCAAATCATGAGTACTGAACCATTAATTATTTTTGATACCACCTTGCGCGATGGTGAGCAGAGCCCTGGCGCGTCCATGAATAAAGAAGAAAAAATCCGTATTGCTAAATCACTGGAACGTATGCATGTTGATGTGATTGAGGCAGGATTTGCCATTGCAAGCCCTGGCGACTTTGAAGCAGTAAAAGCCGTGGCAGAAGCGGTTAAAGACAGTCGAATCTGCAGTCTTTCAAGAGCTAACATAGGGGATATTGACCGTGCAGCGGAAGCCTTAAAGCCAGCCAATGCAGCGCGTATACATACCTTCATCGCTACATCGCCAATTCATATGCAGCATAAGCTGATGATGGATCCAGAGCAGGTGGTGGAAGTGGCAGTAAATTCCGTCAAGCACGCCAGAAATCTGGTTGATGATGTGGAATTTTCCTGCGAAGACGCAAGCCGTTCTGAATTTGAATTTCTTTGCAAGATTATTGAGAAAGTTATCGATGCTGGTGCAGGGACCATCAATATTCCTGATACCGTTGGCTATGGTGTGCCAGAACAATATGGTCAATTAATCAAAGGGCTTATCGAGAATATTCCAAACTCTGATAAAGCAATTTTCTCAGTCCATTGTCACAACGATTTAGGTTTGGCGGTTGCAAACTCCATTGCAGCAGTAACTAATGGTGCGCGTCAGGTCGAGTGTACGATTAATGGTTTGGGTGAACGTGCGGGTAATGCTTCTCTGGAAGAAATTGTGATGGCGATTAAGACACGAAAGGATTTCTTTGGTCTCGATACGCGAATTAATACCAAGGAAATTGTTCCCGCTTCGCGTCTTGTTTCAACAATCACAGGCTTTCCTGTACAGCCAAATAAAGCGATTGTGGGAGCTAATGCGTTTGCCCACGAAGCAGGTATTCATCAGGATGGTGTTATCAAGCATCGTGAAACCTATGAAATCATGCGAGCTGAAGATGTGGGTTGGAAAAATAACAAACTGGTATTAGGGAAACATTCTGGTCGTACAGCGTTTAGAAGTCGTCTGGATGCCTTAGGCATTACTTTTGATTCAAATGCAGAATTTAACCAGGCTTTTGAACAATTCAAGATTCTTGCGGATAAGAAACATGAAATCTTTGATGAGGATTTACAGGCTCTGGTTAGCGATTCGGTGCATGTGAATGAAAAGTTCCAGCTTGTTGATTCCAGTGTCGCCTCAAAAATGGGTGAAACGCCAAAAGCAGAATTAAAACTTCTCGTAGATGGTGAAGAAAAAACAAGTGAAGCAGAAGGTTCCGGTCCTGTTGATGCAGTTTTCAAGGCGATTGAAAATATTGCAAACAGTGGATCGAGTTTGCAGCTTTATTCCGTGAATGCGATTACTCAGGGCACAGACTCTCAGGGAGAAGT
>JBECKS010000259.1:0-1788 GCA_040235395.1 Pseudomonadales bacterium
TCCCACGCCTCGACGGTGAGCGCGGTCACGTCGGCGTCGTCCGGGACGTGCAGCGCCATGAACACGAGGCCGGCCCGGAGGCCGGGATCGATTCCGACCGGCGCCTGGATCGACCCCCGGCGAGACACGACGCGCACGGTGTCGCCCGACGTCAGGCCGAGGCGAGCCGCGTCGTCGGGGGAGAGGTCGATCGTCCCGCCCGTCCGGATCGGCGAGGAGAGATGGCCGCTCTGGACGCCGGTGTTGTAGCCGTCGAGGTGCCGCCCGGTGGTGAGCCGGTAGGGGTGTTCGTCGTCGAGCACGTCGACCGGTGGCGCCCACTCCACCGGCACGAACGGGGCGGGCGGGCCGACGAGCGGATCCGACCACAGGCGTCCGTGGAGGAATCGCTCGCCGGGATGCTCCTCGTCCGGGCACGGCCACCGGATGCCCCCGAGCGCCTCGAGCCGGTCGTATCGCATCCCGGCGTGGATGGGGGAGAGCGACCGGACCTCGTCCCACACGTCGCTCGCCACCGGATCCGGCCAGGGCGCCCCGAGCGCTCGGGCGATCGCGGTGATGATCTCCATGTCGGTCCGGGCTCCGCCCGGAGGGTCGAACGCCTTCCTCACCCGCTGGACCCGGCGCTCCGAGGACGTGACCGTGCCTTCCGCCTCGCACCAGTCGGCGGCCGCCGGGAGCACGACGTCGGCGAGCTCCGCCGTTCGGGTGAGGAAGAGGTCCTGGACGACGAGGGTGTCGAGCCCGGCGAGCGCCTGCCGGGCGGCGCCGGCGTCCGCCTCCGACTGGGCGGGGTTCTCTCCGATCACGTACAGCCCCCGGAGGGTCCCGGCTGCCATCGCCTCGAACATCTGGGTGAGATGCCAGCCGCGACGCGGCGGGACGGGCGCCCCCCACACCGACTCGAACCGGGCGCGCGTGTCCGGATCCTCCACGTCCTGGAACCCGGGCAGCTTGTTGGGAAGGGCCCCCATGTCCCCCCCTCCCTGGACGTTGTTCTGGCCGCGGATCGGCACGAGGCCGGATCCGTACCGGCCGACGTGACCGGTGAGGAGGGCGAGGTCGATGAGGGCGAGGACGTTGTCGGTGGCGTTGTGGTGCTCGGTGATCCCGAGGGTCCAGCAGAGCTGGGCGGTGGCGGCGGTGGCGTAGGCGACGGCCACCTCGGAGATGGTCGCCGCCGGGACGCCGGTGATCCCGGCCGCACGTTCGGGGGTCCACGCCTCGACGGCCGTCGCATAGGCGTCGAAGCCGGTCGTGGCGTGCTCGACGAAGGCACGGTTCCAGAGGCCCTCCCGGATGATCACGTGACCCATCGCGTTGGCGAGGGCGATGTCGGAGCCCACCTCGATCCCCAGCCAGAGGTCGGCCCATCGGGCCGACTCGGTGCGGCGAGGGTCGATGCAGATCATGCGGGCGCCCGCGTCCAGGCCCCGGAGGAGGTGGTGGAAGAAGATCGGGTGGGCGGCGCGGGCGTTCGAGCCCCAGAGGAGGACGAGGTCGGTGCGCTCGATCTCCTCGTACGAGCTCGTCCCGCCGCCTGCGCCGAACACCGTCGCCAGACCGGCGACGCTCGGGGCGTGTCAGGTGCGGTTGCAGCTGTCGATGTTGGACGTCCCGAGGACGGTCCGCGCGAGCTTCTGGGCCAGGTAGTTCGTCTCGTTGGTCGCCTTCGAGCAGCTGAAGACGCCGACGGCGGTCCCGCCGTGTTCGTCCCTGACCCGGCCGAGCCCGCCGGCCGCCCGGGCGATCGCCTCCTCCCAGCCGGCCGGCCGCAGCTCGCCACCG
>JBECKS010000109.1:0-10691 GCA_040235395.1 Pseudomonadales bacterium
GAAAGGTAGTGGTTTGTTGCCTTCAGACCAGCGTTTGATGAATTTGGTATTGGAAGTGGCATAGCGAGTGGATTGCTCCGCTACCTGACCAAGGTTAGTGCCTTCGCGCTTGGCTTCGATGATGCCGCATGCCTTGCCCTGAATAAATAGCATGTAATCAGCAGGGCCAGTATCTGTATCCATTTCACGAATGGCTACGCCATTAATACCTTGCTCACCCGCAAAGAGATTCATGGCCTTCTTATCCTGGATTACCCAGCCAGCAGCCTCGAGTTTTGCATCGATTTCTTCGCGGGTTTCTGCTTCTAGCTTTTCGGTAGGAGGAGTCACTGCTTGAGAGCTTCCTTACTTATTGTTTTTATTGGGTAGTATGCCAGTTATTGGGCTGCTAGCAGAGTATTTATACAGTGTAGAAAGTATTTGATAAAGATTTGAGCCTGTTGAATTTTACTTCTTGTCACTTTGGATGCGGTTATAGGTATTACCCTTGATGACATCCTTTACCTGTTTTTCATTTAAAGCCCCAACTTCATTAACGATATGAGGTATTGCCCATTCATCACCATGAAGCTCTCTAATTCTTAGTACTTGTTGTTCTGACAGTCGTTTGGGATGAGCTTCGTTTATTCTTTTGTAGAAGTCGTCATCTTCCCAGAGAGCAGCAAGCATTGGATTAGGTATGCCTTTTCGGGGGTTTTGCCGTGCATATTCAGCTATCGCAATTTCGCGTTCCTCTAAAGAGATATCAATCTGTTTAATGATGCGATGTTCGTGCAGGTATTTAAGACCTTTATAACCACCAGGAATCATATTTAAACCGTATTGATCTGATGCCCAGCGATCTACGGCAATTTCTTCCCAGAGCATCGCATCATCTTTGTTGTGATTGATATCCATTAAGCTTGAAACGTATAGAACGTTTTTTACTCCAATAGATTCCCTTAATTTGGAATGAAACCATTTACGACTACCTCGCCTCATATCGCTTAAGTGCTCATCAAATCTTTTTAACCAGTTTCGACCTGTTATACCAACGTAATAATACTCATCCTTGTTAATTATTGGTTGAGGATTATTAAGATTCACTTTCAGAGTTGGATCTAGGTTTTCAGTTATTGTATGGACATAACACTGGTAACCCTCGTTTGCGTCACCCCAGCCTTTAAGGAGAAATTGAAGTGGCAAGATTATTTTCCAATAGGTCCCGTCTTGATAAATAAATGTTAGATGTAGTTTAACAGGGTCGTTTATTCGTTTTTCAAGGGTTAGTGTTTGAAAACTTTTACACCATAAATCAGTCGTGTTGCTGATGTCTATGTCATATTTAAAGTAGCGGTTGCTACCAGGCAATCTACCAATTGTTTTTTCATTATGTTTAATTAACTTGTCGATTATTCCTTTATTCCGTTGGTCTTTGACATTTACATAATGAAGATAATTATCGAGTTCCCTTATTAATGGAACACCAATGTGAATTGGAAGTAGAGCGGAGCAATTTGGTTTGCTTAGGTATTTGAGTTTCATTTTCAGTCATCTGCACTGAGGAAATCTAGCTTTGATGTTTAGTGTCTCAACATTATGGAAAATTTGGTAGAGAAAAAGGAAAATTTGGGTTTTACTTGGTTGAAATAATTAAAACAGACTTTAGAACGATGAGTTCGAAAAGAAACCTCTCCAAATCCAAAATCGTCGCCTATCGCCAATGCCCCAAACGCCTCTGGCTTGAAGCGCATCGCCCAGAACTACGTGAAGACGCAGGCAGCGAAGCTGTTTTTAAACGCGGCAAACAACTCGGAGAACTTGCGCAAACACTTTATAACGATGGTTCGGCTGAACTGATTGATGTGAATGCCTTGGGTTTTGAAAAAGCCTTTGAACGCAGTGCTGAATTATTAAAGGAAAATAAAATGATTTTTGAAGCAGGTTTGCAGGCGGGTGGTGCGCTGGCATTTGCCGATGTAATGAAACCGATTTCTAAGAAGGGAAAGTCAAAGTGGAAGATGATTGAAGTGAAATCGTCTACCAGTGTGAAAGATTACCCACGTGATGATGTGGCGCTGCAATGTTATGTGGCAAAAGAGATGGGTGTAGATGTAAAAGAAGTTGCGCTCGCCCACGTGAACAGTGCTTTTGTTTATGAAGGTGCTGGAAATTACAAAGGTTTGTTGCAGGAAGAGGATTTAACGCAGGAAGCGCTTGAGCGTTATTCCGAAGCCAAACAATGGGTGGATGAAGCGCAACAAGTATGTGCGCTTGAAGTTGAACCTGACATTACGATTGGTAATCACTGTGCGAATCCTTTCCCCTGTGGATTTTATGCATACTGCAGTGCAGGTTTGGAAGAAGTTGATCACCCGGCAACATGGTTACCGGATTTGCGCAGTAAAAGTGTCAAAGCATTAGTAGAGGAAGATGGTTCTTTGGAAATGGAAGCGATTCCTGATTCCATGTTGAATGAACGTCAGCTTCGGGTAAAACATTGCACGTTAAATAATGAAACTTATTTTGATGCGGAAGGTGCAAAAGCTGGTTTAGGTATACAAACTTATCCTGCATATTTTCTGGATTTTGAAACCGCGAGTTTAACCATTCCTATCTGGGTGGGTACGCGCCCTTATCAGCAAGTGCCGTTTCAGTTCAGTTTGCATGTGTTGAATGCCCAACATGAATTAAGCCATGTGGCCTTTCTGGATATTTCAGGTGCTAACCCTTGTAGGGATTTTGCCTCTGCCTTGATAGCACACTGCGGTAGTGAAGGCCCTATATATGTGTATAACCGTGCCTTTGAGGCGCGTATTGTGCGGGATTTGGCTAAGCTGTTTCCGGAAGATGAAGCGGCTTTACTTGCCTTGATTGATCGCTTTGTGGATTTGCTGCCCATTGCGCGAAATCATTTCTATCACCCCTCACAGCACGGCAGCTGGAGCATTAAAGCGGTGTTACCGGCTGTAGGCGGCCCTGATTATGCTGCCCTTGAGGGGATTCAAGATGGCGGGGCTGCAGCAGAAGCCTTTACTTATGCCTTAAGTGATGATTGCCCGGCAGAAGAAAAACAATTGATAAAAAACCAGTTATTGCTTTACTGTGAACTGGATACCGAAGCCATGATTTGGGTGTGGGAGAAGTTTGCAGGTGAGAAGATCGATAAGACGGTTAATCAGCGAATTTCACTCGTGAATGATGCCTGAAGAAAATCCAGGAATTAATCTAATAATAAGTATGGATTTCAACCATGAGAAATTTCCAGAAGTTAGCGCCTTTCATTTTATCTTTTTTATTTTTTGCGAATACTGTTCAGGCAGAAGCCGAAGCAGAGTATAAATTTACAGCCTCCCCCGAGTGGGTAGCAGCAACAGACTATGCTGTTAATGAAACATCGAGTGGCAGTGCTGTGGATTATCTATTGGTTGATCAGCAGGCCAACATGCTTGATAAACCCATTAAGTATTATCGTTATGTTAACCAGATTAAGGCGGCGTCGGGATTAAGTCAGGTCTCTCAAATTTATATCACCTACAATCCTGATTATCAGGACATTGAATTTCATAAGTTCTCGGTGAAAAGAGGCACGGAAGTTATCACCCTGACAAAAGATAAATTAAAAATAAGAACGCTTTCCAGAGAAGAAGAACTTCAGAACAATATCTACCTTGGATTAACAACCCTGGTTGTGATTCTGGATAACATTCGAGTGGGCGACGTTCTTGATTACTCATACAGCCTGAAGGGTAGCAACCCTATCTTTGAAAACCGGATTTTTGGTTCCATGGGTTTAGGTTGGAGCGTGAAAGTTGGCCACATACACAATCGCATATTGGTTAACAGTGACAAGAAACTTAATTTCAAATTCCACGGTTCAAAACTTAGCTTGGAAGAAAAGGTAGCGGATGGTGTTAGAGAATATTTTCTTGATATCAAAGACGCACCAGCAAACATTGATGAGCATGACTATCCCTTTGGTTATGTTCTGTATCCTTATTTTGAGTATTCGGAATTTAATGGTTGGAAAGATGTGGCTAAGTGGGCCAAGAGCATCTATCCAGAAAACCAGAAGCTTCCTGATGAACTTCTGGCAATGCTTAATCAGATAAAAAGTGAATCACCCGATAAGAAGGAACAGGTATCTAAAGCCTTGCAATTCGTACAAAACGATATTCGTTACCTGTCTTTATCTTTAGGTGAAAACTCTCATCGACCTCACAATCTTGATGAGATTTTTGAAAAGCGTTATGGCGACTGCAAAGATAAAGCTTATCTTCTTCAAGCCATGTTGGCTGAGTTGGGTGTTGAGTCTTATCCAGCGCTGGTTTCATCGACACGAAGGGCTTCAATTAATGATGCCTTACCTGCGCCCGATGATTTTGATCATGTGATTTTGCGTGTTGATGATAAAAAAGTGGGTAAATACTGGTTGGATGGCACGCGTTCATTTCAATCTTCACCCTTGGATTTGCTTGGCAAAATGGATTTTGGTTATGCCTTGCTGGTTAAGGATAAGGAAACAAAACTCACGCGCATGTATAAGGATGCACCTGTTGAGTCACACATAAGTGTGTTTGAAGATATTTATGCCGCGGATTACACAAGCCCCGTTACATTGAAACTCAAGGTTGTTTTTAGTGGTAACTCTGCTGAACATCAACGTTATCGGTTTTCTGTCGAAACGATTGAAGAAGTAACCAAGGTGTATGAAAATTTTTATCTGGAAAACTATACCGGTACCAAATCAACAAGCCAGGTTGAGACTGAAGACCTTGTTGATAAAAATGAATTTGTTGTAACAGCGGAGTTTGAGATTCCAGATTATTTTATTCATGAGGGCAGAAAAATAACCGCGCCACTCAGAGTTGCTTACTATAAAGACTATCTTGTTAAACCTCAGGTCTTGAATAGACATTCTCCATTTTTTATTGGCCCGCCTGCAGAACTTATTACTGCTAGCAATGTGCATTTCCCCCATGATATTGGCGCTGATCATATCGACGATACGGTAGAGTTAAGTAACTCGCTATTTGAATTTCGTTCACATTATCGCTATTCCAATAATACCTTTACGGTGAGCTCTAAACTGAAGCTTACGGGTGGCGCGATGCAGCCTGATGAACTCAATGACTATATGGATGCTGCTGATACTATGTATGACGAAATGCATGGTGGGATATTTTTCTTTGAAGGTGACGAATCCAGTTCTCACTCTTATAGCAGTCTTGCCGAGTTAAAGTCAGAAGCAGAGTCAGGCAATGCAGATGCACAAGTAAGCCTGGGTAGATTGTATTTCTATGGGCAGGAAGGTGTTAAGGAAGATGCCAAAAAAGGTGTGCAGTGGTTTAAGAAAGCGGCTGAGCAAGGTGATGGGCTTGGGCAATATTATTTTGGTGTTGGTTATTACTACGGCAAGGGCATTAAGCAAAGTTATGACGACGCGTTCATGTGGTTAATGAAATCTGCAAAGAATAATGTGTTGGCTGCTCAATATGACTTAGGTCAAATGTATTTTAATGGCGAATCTGTTAGCAAGAATCCTAATCAGGCATTTAACTGGTTTCAAAGCGCGGCCATGGGTGGTCACCTTAATGCAAAAGTAATGATTGGCTATATGTATGAGTATGGAATCGGCGTGAAGCAGAGTTATAAAGATGCCTTGAAGTGGTATCAGGAAGCGAGCAAGGAAGGGCATGAACGTGCAACCTTTTATATTGCAAGTATGTATCTTGACGGTAGAGGGGTTAAAGAAGATTTTGATAAAGGCTTTTCTTTATTAAAGGAATCGGCAGAGGCGGGTGATGTGTATGCTGAATATGTGCTTGGCAATATGTATTACCAGGGCAATAAAGTTAAGCAGGATTTTCTTGAATCCTTTAAATGGTTTGAATTAGCCGCGAAACAGAATCACAGCACGGCGCAGGTAAGATTGGGTTATCAGTATGATCAAGGGCTTGGTGTGGGGCAAAATAAAAAAATTGCCTTTGACTATTACCTGAGTGCTGCAGAGGGCGGGAATTTTGATGCCATGTATAACGTGGGCATTATGTATAAATACGGTGATGGCATTAGTGCGAGTAATAGAAAAAGCGATTTCTGGTTTAAAAAAGGTAAACATGCCTATGAGGTATTAGCGAGTGAAGGTGATTCCCATGCTCAGGAATTACTTGGAAAGCTTTATTATTATGGTCATGGCGTAGAGGCAGATTTCAAGAAAGCTCGTTTTCTGTTTGAAAAAGCTGCGGTGCAAAATAATCATCTCGCACAATTGGCCTTAGGGGATATCTATCGCTATGGTTATGGTGTAGAGATAAATTTAAATACTGCTATGGAGTGGTATGAAAAATCTTCTAAAAACGGTAATCAATCTGCTGCGAAAGCCTTGAAAGAACTTAAGAAATAAGTTTTTTTGAATATGAATAACCCTGATTCTGAAAACACTCTCTTGGATAATACTCAATCACAACAATATATTTTTGTGTATGGCGTGTTACGCACGATTGATGGACACCCCGTGCATAATTATTTGCGAGGTGTGAGTGATTTTGTGGGTGCCGCTACAGTTGGCGGAACGCTGGTTGAGATGGAAAGTGGGAGTTCTGGTTTGATGTTATCGGGAAACCCCGATGAAAAAGTAGCGGGGGAGTTGTATTGCATTCATGAAGGATGTGATCAGGATTTGTTTGAAGTGCTCGATCGTTTTGAGGGTTGTAGTGAAGATGATCCAGAGCCTCATGAATTGTTTCGGCATCAACGTGAAGTGATATTGTTGGCTGATGGTGAAACGATTAGAGCGTGGGTTTATCTTTATAATGGTTGAATGATGTCATTCCAGAATTTGCGGAGCAAATGTCTGGAATCCATAGTTTTAAAAACTGGATTCCTCGGCTTTGGCTTCCTGCATTTACATTTTCAATTCGCGGTAATAACTGAAAATTTCCTCGGGCGTGTAGCGAGGTTCAAAGTTAAAGGTTTCCTTGAACAAGCTGCCATCAATAATCACGGGATACTTAAAGAAATTAACCAGATGCATGGGGAACTTTCGCCAACCTGTAATTCTGCTTAACGCAATGGGGACTGACGCAGGCAGCGCGGGCACGGGTATTTTTTTACAGCCGCTTAACTCAAGTACTTTGGTGTAAGACACCCAGTCTTCTGGCGCAACGTTGTAGATTCCGGATGTGTTTTTTTCAAAAGCGGCAACAATCGCATCGCTCATGTCTTCGATATGAATGAACTGCATCATGGGTGAAAAGCCAACTAACCAAGGTGCACGCTTGCCAGCTAACAAGTGGCTCATGGTGTTGTTGATGCCAGGGCCAGTAATGTTGCAAGGTCGCAGAATGGTGATGTTCAGTTCAGGGTTTTTCCATAAATAAATATTGCAAAGGTTTTCGAGCTCTACCGAGTCTACAAGGTTCATGGTGATGCCTGCTGCTTTTAAAGGTGCATCTTCTTCAATAAGTGCGGGGTTATAAGCATGAGCACCATATACGTGATAAGTAGACAGAATTAGTGTGTTGGTAACTTTGTATTTCACGCAGAAATCCAGAAGTTTCTGTGTGCCCAATACGTTTGAGTTATAGCGGTTTGCGAGGGTGCTTTGTTGTGGCCCGATTCTGCCGAGATGGATAACGCTTTTTATGTTGTGTTTTTTGAAAATATCTTCAAAAGCACGTTTCTCGAAATCCATTTTATAACTTGGGATATCGGAACCAATGCTTGGCTTGTGACGCACATCAACCACCACGATATTGTGCTTACCTTTCAAGCGGCTTACCACTTGTTGGGCCAGAGCGCCGCCTGCTCCGGTAATTAATACGGCTTCTTCTTGATCCTTACTCATCTGAATATTCCTTTTCGTTGGTTTAGGCCGAATCCAATCAGCGTGTTAATTTGATTTTTTACTTGATCAACTTTTTCGGTGATTTCTTCTTCCGTATAAGCACCATTTTCAAAAACCATGGGCTTGCCGATATTAATGATTACCTTGGTAGGTAGCGGAAAAGGCAGGCCAATGGGAATGTAGGGAAGGTTCAATAACTTTGCCAGGGATTCGAAATTGCCAAATTTTGGCAGGCTTTCCTCGCAGCCGACAATGCCGACAGGAAGAATAGGTGCCTCGGTTTCCATGGCCAAATGCAAAAAGCCATTGCCAAAGCGTTGTAACTTGTAACGATCCTTGAAGTCTTTCCCGGTTCCCCTTACACCTTCGGGAAATACCAATACGGCTTCGCCTCCCTGGAGCATTTTTTTACAGTTCAAAGGATCACCTAATACCGCACCGGCAGCGTTTACCATGTTGCCAACGAAGGGCACCATGGGAAAAAAGCGTTCAACCATGGTTCTCACTGCGCGAGGAGCATAACGGTTGGTGGCGAGTGCATAGATCAGCATGGCGCCATCGATAGGGGCATAACCACTGTGGTTGCCGATAATGAGCACACGGCCTTCGGGGGGTACGTTTTCCAGCCCGTGAACTTCTACCCGGAACATGTATTTATATAGTGGTTTAATCAGGCTGAGGGGAAGTTTGGCATCTTCAGCACTGTAGCCCCACGGGTCGAATCCCAGGCTGCCTACAGGCTTGGGGGCTGCATCAATACATTCCTCGATGCTTGGATCAATCAGAGCTTTCTTTACCAGGTTGTTCATGCGCGGCCTCCATTCTTAGCGTGCTGTATCCTAGCCAGAGCAGATTTTTCTACAAGATAATTTTACGTAAAGTGCTAAAAATTTGATTTTAGCCTATATATTCCGGGGTTGCGATTCGTGCTTTTTAGTCAGGTAGTAAGAGTATGGGTTTATATTTATAGTGGGTGAGAAATCTCTTTTTTGTGTCATTCCGGAATTGGCAAAGCCAATATCCGGAATCCATAATTTTAAAAACTGGATTCCCGCTTCCGCGGGAATGACAGACAAAAACAGAAAGGTAAGACACTGGATTCCTGCTTTCGCAGGAATGGCAATCAGAATTTAAAGGTTTTATATGAAAGACTCCTGGCAAAAATTCATTTCTGGTCTGGAAGAGGCGGGTAAACTCGTTGATGAAAGCAAACCTGAAACCTATCGCGCAATTGTAAGAGCACTTACGGCCAATCTGGATATTCTTGAACTTGATCCAGCCTTTCCTCAGTTTGTAGACAGCAATCAGTTCAACCATAAATGGTTTCTCGATGTTCCCGATGGCTATTATTTGCAAACTTCCCTTTGTGAAGACTATGAATACCTGTTGCAGGGTAATCTGGGTGATGCCGCTTATACCTCTTTTACTTTATATGAAGAAAGCAAGGGCGGTTTGAATACCAAATCCCTTGCTACTTTGCTTGATAAGGATTTGAAACTGGATGCTGATAATAATTTTGAGATTTTGTTCGCAAAAGAAAACCATTCTGGCGTTGCGAATTTTATAAAGCTGGAAGAAAACACGGGTTTATTCTGGGTAAGACAGCTCTTTGATGACATCAAACATGAAAAAAAGGGCAGCTTTCGTATCAATCGAATCAATACAGATGAAAAGCCTTTAGCTTTTCCTGAAGAGCAATACGCAAGAGGTTTGCGTCGTTTGGGGAAAATGATACCGATGCTTACCCAGATGACAGGCTTCGCTTATGCCAATCAATTAAAGAAAACCGAAGCCAATAGCGTAAGGGTTTGGGAGGAAATGCAGGGCGGCGCGGTGTTTACCAGTGACGATACTTTCTATCAAATTGGTCGCTGGGATTTAAAAGACGATGAAACCTTGGTCTTGAAAGGAAAAATGCCAAACTGTCGATTCTGGAGCATTGTTTTGTATAGCGAGCTTCTTAACTCGCTCGACAATGAATACCGAATGACATCCTTAACAAGAAAAAATGTAACGTTAAATGAGCAAGGTGAATTTGAAATTACTTTAAGCGCTCGTGTTGATTCTGAAAATGAATTGGATACCGAAGGCAGAAAGGAAGGTTTGTTTGTGATTAGAACTGTGGGTTTTGATAAGACGGAAGAAATATTACTTCCTGAAACAGAAGTAAGGAGAAAAGCATGAGTGAGTTATGGAAGCCAGAACCCAGAAGTGAACAGGTGAAGGCGCTTTATGCTCAGGCGAAGCCCGCTGTTCCCTTAAGTGTTGATATTCTGCTTGAGAAAGCGAGACAGCAAACCAAACTGGATGATTGGGGTAGTGATGATTTTATTCCGCGTTTGGAAGTGCTTGTTAATGATATCAATAAACATGCAAAACTGAATAACCTGGGCATGGCGACGGCTGCTAAAGGCATGATACTGGATATGGTGAAAGGTCGTTTACGTTTGGAAAGTTTGAAAAAAGAATATTCTGTTTTTCTTGAAACGCCGATTAAGAATCCAGTATTTATTGTTGGTGGTTCAAGAACGGGCACCACGCTTTTACAAAGGTTGTTAGCGGCTGACCCTGCAAACAGATCGCCACGATTATGGGAAATGGAATCGGTGGGCACGGTTGCTTCTGGTGATGAAGAGCGAATGAAGAAGGCGCACGATAGAACGGCAATGGCGCAGAGTATGTTGCACATGTTGAATCCAACGATGCCTGCGGTTCATTACTCGGAAGCGGACGGGCCGGAAGAGTGTGTGATTATGATGGGCACGGATATCAGAAACTGGGCATTGATGTCTTGCTTTAATGTGCCTGAATTTACCGAGCTTTTGTTTCAGGAAAATTTTGAAAAATCATACCTGCGTCACAA
>JBECKS010000147.1:0-15108 GCA_040235395.1 Pseudomonadales bacterium
GAATGATGCCATGCAAGCTCATGACATACTGCGAACTTCCTTTATTTGGGAAAACATCGCTAAACCCTTGCAGGTCGTCCAATCCCAATCCTTCATCAATATTCAGGTAATGGATTGGCGTAATGAAATGCAGGTTGATGAAAAACTCAAGGCCTTTCTGATTGAAGACCGTGCCGCGGGTTTTGATTTTGCGCAAGCGCCTTTAATGCGCTTGTATTTCATTCGTTGGCCTTCAGCGAATGCATCGCTAGAAAAAGGGCGTTTTGTCTGGAGTTATCATCACATTCTGTTAGATGGCTGGTCGATGCCATTGTTGATGAAAGAAATTTTCGAACGTTATAACCAGCAACGTGAGAGTGAAAGTGAACAAGCGGGGCTTCCTCAGCTTTCTCAATTTCCTAAGGTGGAAGCCAGATACCAGACCTATATCGACTGGTTGTACAAACGCGCTTATCAGGAATCCCTGTTAAAAGCGCAGGGTGAGCTTGCACAGAGTGAACAGTTCTGGCATTCCTATCTCGCTGGTTTTGAAGAACCAACTACATTAGGTATTAATAAATTATCCGTAAGCCGTAGTCAGGAAAATAAGGCGACTGCAGAACTACGTTTTCAGGAAAGCCATTGCCTGCTCGATCGTGAACAGACTCAACACTTACATCAATTTGCTTCAGCCCATCAGGTAACGGTTAACACGCTTTTTCAAGCTGCATGGGCATTGTTGCTGAATCGTTACAGCGGTGAACAGGATATTGTCTTTGGTATAACTGTTTCGGGCAGACCTTCCGAACTGAATCACATTGAATCCATTATCGGCCTGTTTATTAACACTGTGCCTTTCAGGGTTCGTGTGGATGCGGAAACCCGTCTTGATCAATGGCTAAAAAATATTTTCCGTAACCAGATTGAGTTACGTCAGTTTGAAACCACACCACTGGTTGATATTCAGGTGCAAAGCCAGATTGATGGAAGCCGTGCCTTGTTCGATAGCATTCTGGTGTTTGAAAACTACCCACTGGATGAAACCGTGCAATATGCACCAACGGGATTAAACATTGATGAGCTTCAGGTTTACGAACAAACCAACTTCCCACTCAGTTTAATTATTCTTCCTGGCGAACAGTTAGATATTCGCATTCTTTTTGATAGTTACAGTTTTGAACGCAGTGCCATTGATAAGGTATTAGTGCATTTAAGGAATATTCTGCTTGAGTTGATGAGTGTTGAATATTCCTATCAGCGCGAACTGCAAGCTATTGATTACCTCAGTGATGATGAAAGACAGACTATCATTCAGGACTGGAACGATACTGATACCGACTATCCAAGGGATAGTTATCTTCAGGAAATTGTCAGCCAGCAAAAGGGCACTAATCTGGCACTGATTAGCGAAGCAGGGCAATTGAGCTATCAGGCACTTGAAGAAAAAGCCAATCAACTGGCGAATTACATGTGCAATGAAGTTCAGGAAGAGAACAGGATACAGCCGGGCGACAAAGTGGTTGTTTGCCTCAATCGTTCTAACGAATTAATTATTTCCATTCTTGCCATTTTGAAAGCGGGTGGTGTTTATGTGCCACTTGATCCGGGTTATCCCGAAGAACGTCAACGCTATATGTTGGAAGACACGCAAACACGTTTGATTGTTACCGATAGTGAAAACGCACCCTTGGTGAAACACCTGTGCGCTAACAAATCCTTACGCAATTCCATTCATTACGTTGATATTCGAAAAGTGGGTGCTGAACTTGAGAAGATGCCGAAGACACTTGCTCATGTTTTACCAGCTTATGTTGATAACGAAGATGTACCCGCTGCGATTCTTTATACCTCAGGCTCAACGGGTCAGCCAAAAGGTGTTTGTCTTACCCATCGCGGTTTAAGTCGAATGGTGATGAATACCAACTACATGCAATTGAACGCAGAGGATCGCGTTGGTCATGTATCCAACATCTGCTTTGACGCAGCGTCCTTTGAAATCTGGGCAGCCTTGTTGAACGGATTACCTTTAGTAATTCTTGAAAAAGATATCATGCTTGATCTCTATAAGTTTGAGCAGGCCTTAAAGAATGAAAAGGTAACGATACTGTTAATCACAACTGCTTTATTTAATCTTGTTGCAAAAGAACGCGTGACTGCACTTGAAAATATTCGTTATCTTTTCTTTGGAGGTGAAGCCTGTAACGCGGGTATGGTAAGACGCGTGCTTTACGAAGCGAAACCAGAACACTTGATGCACATGTATGGCCCCAGTGAAAATGCAACCTATGCTACCTGGTATGAAGTGAAAGAAGTTGCTGCCGATGCCAAAAGTATTCCAATCGGTCGTTCCGTTTCCAACTCGCAGGTTTACATCATGAACCAGCAGGGCGATTTATTACCGCCAGGTGTAGCAGGTGAAATAGTTTGTGCAGGCGATGGACTGGCTTTGGGCTATCTCAACAAACCTGAACAAACACAAAAAGCGTTTGTGAAAAGAAAATTACCGAATCGCGAATGGGAACGTATGTACCTGACGGGCGATTTAGGTGTGTGTTTACCCGATGGCAACATCGAGATTCTTGGACGAATAGATAATCAGGTGAAAATTCGTGGCCATCGAATTGAACCAGAAGAAATCATTGCGCGCATTAATTCACTTCCACATATCAAGAAAGCCTATGTGCTGGTGAAGCAGGACAAGGAAGACAAGAAATATCTTGTGGCCTATTTTGTGCCCGAAGCCGACTGGAAAAACAAACAGGAAGATCGGGCATTCCGCTCCAGAGAATTAAAACTGGAATTGAAAAACCTGATGCCCGATTACATGGTACCCAGTTTTTATGTCGAAATTGATGATCTACCACTTACACCAAACGGCAAGATTGATACCAAGGCCTTGCCTGATGCAGACATCCTGCAATCAGCATCTGAATATGTCGCGCCAGAAGGTCAGCTTGAAGAACAGTTGGTAGAAATCTGGCAGGAAGTCTTGCAACAGAAACGTGTTGGTGTGATGGATGATTTCTTTGAATTAGGCGGGCATTCATTGCTGGCAACACAGATTCATTCGCGTATTCGTCAGCAGCTTGGTATTGATATTCCACTGCGCACTTTATTTGAATTGCCTACCATTCGAGAGTTCAGCGAATTCTGGTTAGCCATTTCACAAACTCAGCTTTCACCACAAGATGATGATGACACGGATGAGTTTGAGGAAGGGGAGCTATAAACCAGCATGAGCGGTGAAAATGTTTATAGTCTGATCAAGGAGCTATCGGAAAAGAAAATACAGATCTGGCTTGAAGAAGATGCACTCAAGTTCAAGGCACCCAAAGGTGCAATGGATGCTGAACTCAAGAACAGAATGGTTAAGGGAAAACAGGCGCTTATTGATTTTCTTAAGGAGCAGTCAGCACAGAAAGAAATCATTCAGGCGCGCCCGGATTCTTCAAGCCTACCCATTTCCAATGCTCAGCAACGTCTATGGTTTATTGAAGAGTTTTCACAAGCGAATACAAATAGTGCTTACAACATTCCTGTTGCCTTGCGTTTGAAAGGCAAGCTGAATATTGCAGCCATGCAATATGCTATCAATACACTGGTGGCAAGACATGAAGTCTTACAAACCTGTTTTTCCAACAACAAAGGTTTGCCAAAACAGGAACGCGTTGAAAATCCGGCTTTGGAACTTCCCATCATTGATTTGCGCTCTCTTGCTGACGAAGAGGAAAAACAAAAACAATGTCAGGCAATCATCAACGCGAATATCAATCACAAATTTGATTTACAGCAGTGGCCCTTGTTCAAGGCCGAGCTGATACAAACAGCTGATGAAGAATTCATTTTCCTTTCCAGCATGCATCACATTATTTCTGATGGCTGGTCGATGGGTGTGCTGGTTAAGGAAGTCGCTGGTTACTACGAGCATTATTGTCAGCAGGGCGAAGAGTCCTTTCCTGCTTATAGTTTGCAATATGCAGATTATGCTTACTGGCAATCACAACAGGCTGAGCTTTACGAAAAGCAGATGAAGTTCTGGCAAGATTATCTTCAGGATGTGCCGGTACTTGAATTACCACTTGATAAAAAAAGAAATAAATATGTCGAACAAAGTGGGGCGCATCAACATTTCCTGATTCCGGCATCGACACAGAAACAGCTTAACGAACTGGCGAATGCGCAGGGCGTAACGCCTTTCATGATTCTTGTGGCTGCTTTTAACATTCTGTTATCACGATTTTCCCAACAGAAAGATATTAGTGTGGGTATACCTGTTGCTAATCGAAATCGTTCTGAATGGGAAAACATGATTGGTTTTTTTGTTAACACTCTGGTGTTAAGAAATGATCTCAGTGCATCACCAAGTTTTATTGATTTTCTAACACAGGTACAAACCAATACCCTGGCTATTTATTCCAATCAGGATTTGCCTTTTGACAGTCTGGTTGAGCGCATGGTCAACCAACGTGATTCTGCTTATACGCCTTTATTCCAGGTAATGTTCAGTTTGCAGAACAGCCCCATGAATACCCATTTTCAACTCACGGGTGTGGATGTAGAAGTGCTTGCTCATGAACAGGCAAGTGCGCGCTACGATATGACCTGGAACCTTGAACAGAAGGAAAACGGCATTGCAATTGATCTGGAGTATCGCAGTGATCTTTTTTCACAAGAAACCATGATGCTCTATCTGGAGTATTACCAATATTTGCTTAAATCCATTTGTGAGAACCCATCACTAAGCGTCGATGAATATCTACTGGAAGAACCTAAACGCACTTTAGAAAAAACGCTTTCCTTTAATCCAGAAGAAGTTGATTACCCACGACAGGAACTGATTTTCACACTGTTTGAAAAAATCGCTCACACTTATCCCGATAATATTGCGATTAGTTCTAGCGAAAAAGGTAATGAAAGTGTTAGTTATGCAGAACTGCTTGAAAACGTAAATAGTCTTGCTAAAGCGTTGCACCAGCAAGGCGTGCAAGAAAATGATAGGGTGTTACTGGCTTTTCCGCGTAGTGTGAACATGATTCAGGCTTTGCTTGCGGTATTAAAACTTGGTGCCTGTTATGTGCCGGTAGATGTGCAATATCCTGTTGAGAGAAAGCAATATATCCAGAATGATTCGGGTGCCAGTATTCTTTTAAGTAGTAAAGCACTTGAAACGAATCTTAGTGCTTTTGATACGAAAAAAACAAAAACACTTTTTATTGAAGAAGTCATAAAGCAAGGCGCTGCTTTAGATATTACTCTGCCACAAGTTGTCGACAAGCATTCTCATCAACGTGCCGCCTGTATTTTTTATACTTCTGGGTCAACGGGTGAACCCAAGGGTGTGATTGTTCCTCATCGTGCCATTGTGCGTTTGGTACACCATACTAACTTCACGGAATTCAATCAGAGCGATGTGCTCGGACATATTTCCAATGTCTGTTTTGATGCATCTTCACTGGAAATCTGGGGAGCGCTTTTAGTTGGTGGGCGCATGCATGTGGTAGATCAGGATACGCTTTTATCTACCACGGGTTTTGCAAAAGTCATCAAGGAACAGAACATCAGCATCATGTTTTTAAGTATGGGGCTGTTCAGGGTATTTGCATCAGAAAGTCCTGGCATGTTTGGCGGCATGCTTACATTATTGATTGGGGGTGAAGCCGTTGATCTCAATGCAGCGCAGGCAGTGCTAACGAGTGCAACACCACCTGCCTGTTTAATGAATGGTTATGGCCCAACGGAAAACGCAACGTTTACGGCTTGTTATCCCATTAGAAAAATTTCTGAAGACATGACCTCAGTGCCTTTAGGGAAGGCTATCACTCACGGAAAAGTTTTCATTTGTAATGAGAAGGGAGAATTACTGCCTGCAGGTATTCCGGGTGAGTTGGTGTGTTCGGGTGACGGTTTGGCTGTTGCCTATCTCAATAAAAAAGAGCTCACGCAGGAAAAATTTCGCGAACACTTTTTAACAGCATTGCCTGATGAACGCGTTTATCTCACCGGTGATCTTGCACGTTATTCATCTGATGGCACCATTATTCTCAGTGGCAGGATTGATGAGCAGGTCAAGTTAAGAGGTTTCAGGATTGAGCCGGGTGAAATCGAACATGTACTCGATTCATTAAACGAAGTAGCAACAGCATGCGTTGCGGTAAAGGAAAGTCCTGCCAAAGAAAAGTATCTGGTGGCTTATTTATTATTAGATACGCAACATTTAAATGAAAAACATATCGAAGCTGAGCGGGCCTTGTTGCAAGTAAAAGAACAGGCATCAGCGACTTTGCCAGCCTATATGCGACCCACTTTCTATGAACTTCTGGAGAGTGTGCCGATTAACGCAAACGGAAAACTGGATAAGCGTGCACTACCCGAACCTGATTGGAGCCAACTTCAGCAGGATGATTATGTTGCGCCGTCTAATACCTTTGAGGAACAACTTGAAAGCATGTGGTGTGACTTGCTCGGCATTTCACCCATCAGTGTGCAGGCAAATTTCTTTGAGTTAGGCGGTCATTCATTATTAGCCACGCGTTTAGCAAGCAGGATAAACGCGCAATTCAATATTGACTTAAAAGTGAAGGAAATTTTTGAAAACCCTTCCATTGAAGCGCTCGCACGTTTGATTCAGAAAGATGCGCTGAATGCGCAAGACACTTTACCTCTCGTGCGTGTTAGTCGAGATGAAGCCCAGCCTTTGTCCAAGGCGCAGCAGCGCTTGTGGTTCATGCACCAGATGAATCCGGAAAGTAGTGCTTATGGCATGCCCATGGCAGTTTCCATTGAAGGCAAACTGGATATTGAAAAACTGAAAGATGCAGTAAAAGCTTTGGTAGAACGTCAGGAAAGTTTAAGAACACGTTTTGTTGTTGAAAATGATGTAGCAAAGCAGCTTGTGATTGCTGTTGAGGGCAGCTTTGAATTTATTTCGAAAACTTGTAACAGTGATGATGCACTACAATCTGCCATTGCAGCGAATCAACAACGTAGTTTTGATCTGGAAAACGGCCCCTTATTTTTTGTTGAACTGTTGCAATGCTCAGGTAATAAATTCGTGTTGCTCATGAACATGCATCACATTATTTCTGATGGCTGGTCCATGAAAATTCTTCAGCAGGAACTACTTGCTCTTTATCAAAACCAGAACACATCGCTGGCACCTTTATCCTTTCAATATATTGATTTTGCATCTTGGCAGAATGCTTACCTGACAGAAGAAAAAACCAATGAGCTTTTGAACTTCTGGTTAGATGAGCTTAAGGATGTTAATCAGGTACTGCATTTACCCACCGATAAACCTCGCCCAGAGGAGCAGAGCTTCAAGGGAAATGTGCTCTACCATTCACTCAATGAAAGCACACAGAAACAGGCATTAGCTTTCTGTAAAGAATATGAAATCAGCAGCTTTGTATTAGGCATCAGTTGTTATGCCTTGCTGTTATCAAAGTATGCGCAGCAAAATGATTTCTGTATTGGTATTCCACTTTCAGGTAGAAACCAGAGTGAGATGGAAAATGTCATTGGTTTCTTTGTGAATGGCGTTGTGCTGCGCAGTGATTTGCGACAGCGACTCAGTGTCATGCAGTTGTTGAAGCAGTTCAGGAAAAAAATGTTGAATGTTTTTAGCCATCAGGATCTTTCGGCAGATCTGTTGATAGAAGCCATGCATATCCAGCCGAACCCACGTTATCAGCCTCTCGCTCAGGTTGCTTTTTCTCATCAGAGTATTGATGAGCTTCCCGCTTCAGAAGTAGAGGGAGCAAGGTTTGAAATGTTGGCGAGTGAAAATAACAGCGCTAAATACGACATGATTGTTAGTCTCAGTGATATGGGCGACTCCCTGTCTCTCGCCTGCGAATATGCAACAGACCTGTTTGAAGAGGAAAGCATTGCAAGCTTCATGCAGAATTATGAAAAACTGCTCTCACAGTTACTTGCTTCGCCCGAAGCTCAGGTGGATCAGTTATCACTTTATAATGAAAGTGACATTCTGGCTTATATCAATGAGAAACATGACAACGATTATAGTGATGTCTATCCCTTAAGTTTTAACCAGCAGGCAATTTATCTTGATGCCCTGATTAATCCAGAAAGCAAACAGAATTCCATCGCCAACTTTCTAGATATTAACCATGAGCTTGATGTGGCGCTGTGGCAAAAAGCTTTTGAAGATATTCAGCAGCAACATGCCATCTTCAGAACGCGAATTCTTGATATTGATTTGCCTGCACACCATCAGGCTTATCAGTGTATTAGCAAAAATGCCCTAAACGCTTTTGAGTTCCATGATTTGCGCGACCAAAAACTCAATTTTGAAACCTTGGTAGAGCGTGTAGAAAACGAAGCCTACTGCACTTACGATGTTACCCAGGATGCACTCTATCATTACACCCTTTATCAACTGGATAATTCACATTTTGTAGGCATGTTGCGTGCGCACCATTTGATTTTTGATGGTGTAGCAGGGCGAGTGTTTCTGGAAGAAATCGCGGCGCGCTATCAGGCATTACTTAGTAAGCAGTCATTTACTAGCGATGTTTCTGAAACCAATCCTTTCAAGGATTACATCAGGGACAATGCAGAAAAAGTCGATACCCTTGCCTGTCTGGATTTCTGGCGACAGCAAACAAAGGAGATTGCTCCTTTAAGTTTTGATACCAGTGACACGCAGGCTTACGCCTATCTTCAGAAAAATATTATTTTTGATGATGTACTTTCCCAGTCGATCCGAAAATTCTGTCGCGCTCAGGGAATCACATCAGCAATTTTCTTCAAATGCCTTTATGCAAGCCTGATTAATCTTTACTGCAGAGCTGAAAATGATTTTGTGCTCTTTGAATATGCTCATGGCAGAAACAAAGCCAATGAACAGGCCTACGGGGTTTATTATCAACAAAGTCCTTTTGTGCTGAAGAAAGATTTGTTTAACAGTGATGATTTTGAAACTTTGTTCCAAGCGCTGTTGCTCTATGCAAAGGATTTCCAAAAACAAAGCCGCGTTTGGAAAGATATTTCTGTGCAAAGTCAGCGACAGCTGTTCCCGCAGGGCAATATTGGTTTCATGTATAACTACACGCAGTTTGAAGCGGATATTGATTTGTTAGGAAAAAAGGAACTTAGCCTGTTCCTTTCTCCACGTGCAGAACACTTCGTGCAGTTTTTTATTCGTGAACATCAAAGTCATTTTGAATGTCTGCTGTTATTCGGAAATGATTATTTTAATGATCATGATTTTCTAGAGCGTTTGCGTCAACTGGCTCAGCATCTGGTTAGTGGTAGTGCGCAAACCAGTTCTGCTATATTGCTCGACCAGGATCTACAACTGCTCGAACAAGTAAGCCAGTCTGATATTGTTGTCGACGATAAATCCCAGTTCTTACTCGAACCTTTTGTGCTTCAGGCGAAACAATATCCTAATGCGCCAGCACTGATTGATAACAGGCAAACCTTAACTTATCAGATGCTTGATGAAAGAAGTTCTGCCTTGGCCAGCGTGTTAATCAATGAAGGAAAACTCAAGGCAGCGCAGCCTGTTGCCTTATATCTTTGTTTTGATGCCAATTATTTAGTGGCGCTTTATGCGGTGTTGAAGGCGGGCGCGAGTTATGTACCAGTTTCAACCAGTCTTCCCCTTGAGCGAGTGACACAAATGCTGGAAACGGCGGGTGTTCAGCATGTCTTGAGTGACAGTAAACATGCCAGTGATATTAATAGTCTGAAGCTTACGACCACATTGATTGATCAGGTGGATATAAATCAGGCTAACACACTTAAGTTGCCAGCACTTAATGAGCAGCAGCTTATTTATACCCTGTTTACTTCGGGTTCTACAGGTTTGCCAAAAGGCGCGCAAGTCTTGCATAAAGGTGAAAACAAACTATTGCAATGGTATGAGCAGGCACTTGCCATTAATGAAAATGATTGCAGCATTATTATTAGTGCACCAGCTTTCGATTTAACACAGAAAAATCTTTTTTCCTTTTTAAGAAAGGGCGGTCGTTTGGTCTTACCCGAGCAGAATATTTTTGACCCTGAACATATCCGCCAACTGATTTCACACCATCAGGTTACCCATATTAATTGTGCACCCAGTGCCTTTTATGCCTTGCTGGAAGGCGGAGAGAACAGTTGGAACTTGCTTAGCACCTTGCGTTGGGTTGTGTTGGGAGGTGAAGCGCTAGTACTTTCTGAAATGGAAAACTGGTATCGAAGTTCATTCTGCCATGCGCAGATTATGAATTCCTACGGGCCCACAGAATGTAGTGACGTGGTGTGTATTTATATTCTGAACGATGAAGATTTTAATCATCCAGCAAAACATTTGCCCATTGGTAGAGCCATCGCAAACACACAACTCTATGTGCTTGATGAGCAGCAACAGTTATTACCTGCAGGGCTGGTGGGTGAAATCGCAATTGGCGGTGATTGTTTAGGTTCTGGTTATGTTGGCGATGAAGCCTTAACACAGGAAAAATTCATCGAGATTGATACATCATCAGGGTTACAGAAAGTATATTTAAGCGGTGACTTGGGTCGCGTCAATGCAGACGCGCAAATGGAATATATTGGTAGAAAGGATTTTCAAGTCAAGTTACGTGGGCAGCGTATTGAATTGGGTGAAATTGAATTTGCCTTGCGTGAGCAGCAAGGCATTCGTGATGCGCTGGTGCTTGTGAGTGAAGAAAAACTGCTAGCCTATGTGGTGTTGGAACTTGCTTCTGACATAAATGATTTTGATGATGAAAACTGTTTAAGTGCATTGAGCAAACGTTTACCTGTTTACATGATTCCTGCTTTAGTCATTCCCTTACAATCCTGGCCTTTAAATGCCAACGGAAAAATAGATCGCAAGGCGCTTCCTAAGGCAGATTTCAGCGCCAACAAAAAACCAAAAGTTGCGCCACGTAATGAAAGGGAACAGATGCTTGCCGATATCTGGTGCGACGTGCTTGGCATCAGTGAAGTGAGCGTGAATGACAGCTTCTTTGAACTGGGCGGTCATTCCTTATTAGCAACCAAAGCCGTGGCTCGTATCAAGGAGCAATCAAAACTGGATTTCCCATTAAGGGCTTTATTTGATTTACATACCATTGCGGGCATTGCGGAATATCTTGATACCTTGCAGTGGGCGATTGATTCAAAACAGAAAGCGGGCGCTGAAGAAGACAAGAAAGATAGCAGCCGAGAAGAAGGCTTTCTTTAATTTTTATTTAGTCCACTTGATGTTTTGATAATCAAAGGTAGAACGTGCAGTGGGTTTGACGATGTCAAAGAAGGGCGAAAGATCAAAATCCCTTGGTGTGAAATGACTGTAGTGTCTTTGCTGCAGCACCAGATCATCACTCATGGTTGATAACTGACCGCACAATTCATTATCTGTTCGTGGCAGAATCGGATAACGCACCGATTGAAATGCCTGGGCAATCAAGGTTGAGCAAATGGCTTTAGTTGGGTCACCACTGCCAAAGGCAATCAGGTTTCTTCTGAAACGCGCAGGCACGGGTGGCGTAGGAAGCAGGTAACGCATTAAGTCAAAAATATTCTTGGTGTCGTAGCGATAACCAATACGTTCACAAATGAAATTCACAATGGCTTCCTGATCCTGAGGCTGAAGGTTTATGGGGCGGCAGATACGCACGTTGAAGTGCTGATACTGATTTAAGGGCACATCCTGAACACCGTTTATTAAATCTGCTTCCACCAAAGGCTTGAGTGCTTTGCCTTCAAATTCCACATCCCTGCCAATAAAAATTGCTACATGTGACCAGGTGGATTGAGTGAGATATTTAATGGCGGTGCTGATTCGGCTGTTGCCTTCAACCAGAATCAAATCACAAGGTCTTAAGGTTTCTTCGAGTTTACTTTCACTGATCAGCGAATAGCGATTGTAATCCTTGCCAGGTCTACTCAGGTATTTGGCTAGACTGTTCCCAGCTGTGGTTAACATGAAGTCCATGATGCTTCTCGTATTGTTCGCTTTAAGCGTGAGCGCCTCGTAGTTGTTTCACTTTTTCTTCCAAAGCCTGCGCATTAACTTTTTCCGCTGGCCAGGCTGCATCACCAATAATGTTGACTCTCGACCAGAAACGGCGAGGGCGTGTGCTTAATGCTGTACCATCTTTATGGGAAAAGAAAGAGCCCCAAAGCCCCTGAAGTGCGAGGGGTATCACGGGCACAGGATTTTTTTCAATAATGGTTTCGATGCCTTTACGGAAAATATCAATTTCACCATCTTTCGTGAGTTTTCCTTCAGGAAAAATGCATACCAGATTACCGTCATCAAGTTCTTCGCTCACACGTCTTAAGGCTTCTTCATAAACTTCGGGATCACTTTTTTGCGAAGCAATAGGAATGGTTTTTGCCAGCCTGAAAAACCAGTTTAAGCCCGGGTTGTAGAAAATGGTTTTATCCATCACAAAACGCATGGGGCGTTTGCAGGCACCCGAAAGAATCAGGGCATCCATGTAACTCACATGATTACACACAACAACGGCAGCACCTTCTTCGGGAATATGTTCCAGGCCATCATGTTTAACGCGATACATGGTGTGGGAAATAATATAAATCACAAAACGCAAAGCGAATTCTGGCACCTGATAATAAATATAAACAGCAACAACGATATTCATGATGGCAACCACTAGTAAATATTCAGGAATACTTAAGCCAGCAACACTTAATAAAAGAATACCGCTGATGGCACTGACCACCATAAACAACGCGTTAAGGATATTCAGTGCTGCAATGGTTTGCGCTTTTTCACCCTCGTCACTGCGTTGTTGAACCAGTGCCATTAAAGGCACGCTGTATAAACCACCAAAAAATCCAATGAATGCAAAATCAATTAACACAGGAAGAGACGAGGCTTGTTTAATGAAGGCTGCTACCCCGAGTAATTCTTCGACATGCAAGTTAGGGGTATTGAAATAAAGATGAATACCAAAAATGCTCAAACCAATAGAGCCAATAGGCACAATGCCTAACTCGATTTTCTTGGCGGATAGTTTTTCACAAATCAATGAGCCCAGGGCAACACCAATGGAAAATACCGCAAGCAAGAGCGTTACCACTTCGTTGTTACCCATCAGCGTTGTTTTGGTGTAATTAGGAATCTGGGTGAGATAACTTGCACCCATAAACCAGAACCAGGAAATCGCCATCATGGAAAGAAATACATCATGATGTTTATGTGAAACTTTAAACGTGGTCCAGGTTTGGGAAAAGATATTCCAGGAAACTTTCAGATCGGGATTACTTGCAGAAATCGGCAATACGAAACGACTTGAAAAATAGCCGAGCACTGCAAAAGTAATAACGCTTACAGAAACCCAGAACGTTGCTTTTTCAAGACCCACAAGAATACCGCCAATAATGGTGCCAAGCAGAATGGCAACAAAGGTACCCATTTCAATCAAGGCATTACCACCCACCAGTTCTTCTTTTGCAAGATTGCGAGGCAGGATGGCATATTTCACCGGGCCAAAAAATGCGGATTGTGTGCCCATCAAAAAGAGAATGAATATCAGCATGCCATAAGCTTCAAAATAAAAAGCCAGCGCAGCACTCGACATGATAAAAATTTCTGCAGC
Source organism: Pseudomonadales bacterium (assembly GCA_040235395.1). Lineage (GTDB taxonomy): Bacteria > Pseudomonadota > Gammaproteobacteria > Pseudomonadales > JBECKS01 > JBECKS01. The sequence continues at coordinate 13,566 of JBECKS010000147.1, forward strand.
TTTGGCAGCACGAATAATTAAATCCATATCGTAAGCATCGGCGATACGACCGGCGGCTCCAGAAAAAAGCAGGAAGGGAAGAATGAATAAACCGGCGGCGAGATTCATTAACAGGTTGGTATCAAAAGGCAATTTACTAGCAGCGCCAAAAGCCATCAGTAACATCAGTGCATTCTTGAAAACATTATCGTTAAAGGCGCCGAGCGCCTGAGTAACAAAAAAAGGCAGGAATTTTCGTTTACTGAAAAGGGAAAATTGATTGTTCATGGTTTTTACTTCTTATTATTCAGGAAGTCATTATGCGTAGATATTGAAGTAAAACAAAGGCTTGCTACGCGCTTTTCACTACATCCTGTCATGCCGGGTGAAGGTAGCCACTAGATATTAATCTGCTCTGCCCATGAATTTTACTTCTTCCGTATTGATACGAATCCTGTCACCTGTAGCGATGTATTCAGGCACTTGCACGGTTAAACCTGTCGATAATTTTGCAGGTTTGGTACGGGAAGTGGCTGATGCGCCCTTTATGGATGGATCGGTTTCAATGATTTCCAGTTCAACGCTCTGTGGTAATTCCAAAGCAACGGCTACTTCATTAACCAGCACGACATGAATGCCGTCAGTGTCTTCATTAATAAAAAGCATTTCGTCGGCGATATCATCGCTTTTGAAATTGTAGGGCGTGTAATTTTCATCATCCAGAAACACACATTCGTTGCCATCCATGTAGGAATATTTTGCCGTGCGTCTTTCGAGGTCGGCGAAGTTAAGCATTTCACTGTCTTTGAATGTCTGGTCAACTTTGCCACCCGTTACCACATTGTACATACGCATACGGTAGATGCTGCCACCAGCACGACCTTGAGGCACGGAACGTTCGATGTCTTTCACAACATATACCTGACCATCGTAAACAATGGCGGCGTTCTTTTTGATTTCACTGGCTTTTGGCATGTTTGCGAGTTCCTGTTTAAAAAAATTTCAAAGTAGCGGCTCAATTTCTATGGTAACAAGCCCTTCGTTAAGACATAAATCCAGCGTGTTTTCGTTAATGCTTAACATCAAGGTATTGGTTCTTTCGATAAACTCTGCGCTTTGTTTAATCTCTTCCCAGGGAAAACATTCAACAGTGGCGCTTAATGACCTAAAGCCTGCGCTTTCCTGAGACCACCATGTTGATGCTTTTGAATTAAAAGGATAAACCTTAACCCGTTTTGCCCGACGGCAGGCTTTCTTGATGCGTTCAGGGCTGGGTTCGCCTACTTCAATCCAGAGTTCAATATCACCCTGTAAATTCTTAAGCCAGATATCAGGTTCATCATTGGTGCTGAGTCCCTTGCAAAAAACCAGTTGTTCCTGTGCATTCAGGCAATAGGCCAGAACGCGAGCCATCATGCGTTCTAGTGTTTCAGAAGGGTGTTGCGCCAGGGTTAAATCCAGTTCGTCAAAATAGTTTTGACTGAAGTCCGAGATGGCAACCTTGAATTTATAGATGGTAGGTTTAAGTGCCATCCTGACCTGCCATTAAAAGTTTTCGAGTTCG
>JBECKS010000148.1:0-2799 GCA_040235395.1 Pseudomonadales bacterium
AGTTAAGGTCGATCGAAATTCTGGCTTGTTATATGCGCTGCAACGAATCCACGATTACCTGCAAAATGATTTAGAGAATCGAAAATTTTCTGGTTTTACCGATGCCATTACTGCATTGAAACTTGGCGAAGCAAGCTGCAATGGCAAGAGCCGCGCCTTTGTTGCCATGGCTAGAAAGTTAAACATTCCAGCTCGTTTAGTTGGTGGCCTTGTCTTGATTCCAGGCGAAAAAAGAACTTCGCACCAATGGGTAGAGGTTTATGTTTCAGGCTATTGGATACCCTTCGATACCATTAATAATCATTTTGCTGAAATCCCGGAAAATTACCTAACGCTCTATTACGGAGATGAATCCCTTTTCAAGCATTCCTCCAATATCAATTTCGATTACTCATTCAAGATTAAAAAGAAAACCGCACCAAGGAATGAGCTAAACGAAATGTTGGGTTATTCTCTTTTGAATCAACTGAATATCAATTCGAATTTTGAAAGGGCGGGTATCTCGAATACCTTTTTAATCAGTTTATTAATGTTGCCGCTAGGCGCATTCGTGATTGTGGTGTTTAGAAATGTAGTGGGTCTGGAAACCTTTGGTACCTTTTTGCCAGCCTTGATAGCGGTTGCTGCTCAACAAACTGGCATTTTGTGGGGCAGTCTAGGCTTTTTGCTAGTTATCATTTTGGTTTCAGTATTCAGACGCTTATTGGATAACTTGCAGATTTTGCATTCTCCCAAGATGTCCATCCTGTTAACCATTGTGGTTATGTTGCTAATGGTTAGCACGGTGTTAGGTAACTTATTTGGAATTTCTGAAATTACTCAATTGCCTTTATTTCCTGTGGCCATCCTGGCAATAACTTCAGAGCGTTTTGCGATTACCGAACTTGAGCAGGGCACCATTAAAGCATGGCGAATCACATTGATGACGCTGATTGTTATTTGGGCAGCGTATGTGGTGATGGAGTCCACTTTTTTACAGAATTTATTTCTGGTGTTTCCTGAATTGTTATTTGCTGTGATAGCGCTCAACCTTTGGATTGGAAAATGGGTTGGTCTGCGGGTTTCAGAATTTATTCGATTCAGGTCTATTATTTTTGCTCAGGAAGACCAAAACGAACACGGAGTTAAATCATGAACTTTGCGCAATCGTTAATGCAAGGCATGGCTTCGGTTCTTTCCATGAATGGACGCAATCTTGATTATATTTATCGCTTCAATAAGCGATCAGATTTCTTACTTGCAGATAATAAAATGCTTACCAAGGAGATTCTCACGAAGGCTGGAATTCCTGTTCCCGTAAGTTACCTTACCGTGTCATCGTTTTATGAAGCTTCCAAAGTGGTGGGGCAACTATCTCAATTGGAAAGTTTTGTCATAAAACCCGCCTGTAGCTCTGGTGGGAATGGCATTCTTGTTGTTACCGAGAAAGATGGAAATATATGGCGAACAGCTTCTGGTAAAAAATTGCAAATTGAAGATATCAAACATCATATCGGAAATATTGTTTTTGGAAGTTTTTCCCTTGAAAAGTCTGATACAGCGATTGTAGAAGAGCGCCTGATTTCTCCAGATTGGCTTGGCCAGGATGGATTTTCAGGATTGCCTGATTTACGGGTAATCACTTTCAAAGATCAGCCTATTTGTGCCATGTATAGAATTCCTACACTAAAATCTGGAGGCAGAGCAAATCTTCATCAAGGCGCTGTTGCCGTTGGAATCGATATGAACAATGGCATCACCACGCATGCGATTTTTAATAACGCATATATCACGCATCACCCAGACAACAATATGCCCCTGATTGGTCTGGCGATTCCTGAGTGGAATGAACTGAAACTTCTGGCTGCAAATGCTGCCGCCCAGTTCCCACTTAAATATCTTGGTATTGATATAGCAATCACAACTAAAGGGCCTGTCATTCTTGAAGTGAATGCAAGGCCGGGCTTAGCCATTCAGCTTGCTAATGCAAAAGGCATTAAGGAAACCCTGGAGAAGTTGCGATGATTTATCTAAGGGTTCTAAAAAATAGTTTTGTGCCAATACTGCTGCTGATAGCGGGTTTATACACGTCGATTTATTTTGCCTATACCCAAAGCTTGAATAAAAATCAGCACGTTACGGTTATACAGGTAAGACCAGAAAATTTTGATAATGCGGCTAGTGAGACAAGCGACATTGCTGATGCGGGGCAAGAATCAAAAAATCCCGAATATGATAAGTGTGTAAAACATATTGAAAACAGAAAATATGATGCTTGCCTGAAAATTATTGAGCAACTGAAAAAAACCTCTCCTCCGCTAGCACTAAATCTTTCGGGAAGAATTGCGTTTAAACGCGGAAATTTTGATCAGGCGATTGAGATTTTATCCTCTATTCCCGAAAACAATCGAAGCTCATCAGATTACTTTTATCGTGCCTTGGCTTTCGAAAGAAACCATAACAATGATCGGGCATTTGAAGATTATCAAACGATTTTGAAAATGAATCCGGCACACTACAGTGCAACATACAATCTGGCGCTCTTGTATCTGGAAAATAAGCAATATGATGAAGCAATAAAAACCCTCAATGTAGCCTCTGGTTTGGTTTCTAGCTCACGCCGTTCGACAGTGTTTTTGAAACTGGCCGAGGCACAAATGGTGGTGGGAAATAATGAAGATGCTAAAAAATCGATTGATCAGGCAATCCGTTTTGATCCAGGTTCAACATGGGCAAGAATATTATTAAGTTCGATTTATTTTAAAGAAGGGCAGGTGGATGATGCGTTAGCTCAGCTAGATATGGTGGTAAGGCTCGAAC
>JBECKS010000282.1:0-1859 GCA_040235395.1 Pseudomonadales bacterium
GCGCTACGGGGCGGAGGTCGTCGCGCTGGAGGACGCGCCGGGGGACGGCCCCGGCGCCGCCCTCGTCACGACCACCGCCGGCGCGCTCGAGGCCGGGGTCGCGGTGGCCTGCGCCGGGCTCCAGGCGGACCGGATCGCGGGCGATCTCGCGGCCGACGTGCGCGTGGTCCCGTTCCGCGGCTTCTACGCGGAGCTCCGGCCGGAGCGGCGCGACCTGGTGCGGAGCCACGTGTACCGGGCGCCGGACCTCGACTTCCCCTTCCTCGGCGTGCACGCCTCGCGCTGGACCGACGGCCGGGTGCTGCTCGGGCCCGGTGCGATGCTGGCGCCGGGGCGCGAGTCCTACGGCCTGCTCGGCGTCTCGCCCCGGGACCTGGCGGAGACCCTCGCCTGGCCCGGCTTCCGCGCCCTGTTCTCGGATCCCCGCTTCCGGCGGCTCGCGGTGCGGGAGGTCCGGAAGAACTTCGACCTGGGGGCGATCGCCGGGGAGGCGCGCGCCCTGCTGCCGGAGCTCCGCGACCGGGACCTGATCCGCTCCTTCGCGGGAAACCGGGCGCAGCTGGTGCGGCGCGACGGTCGGCTGGTGGACGACTTCCTGGTGCGCGAGACGGAGCGCTGCGTCCACGTGCTGAACGCGGTCTCGCCGGGGCTCACCGGAAGCCTGCCGTTCGGGGAGTGGGTGGCCGGCCGCGCGCTCGCCCGGCTGGAGGGGGCGCCGGCGAGCGGGGTCTGGACCGGCGCTCCGGACCGGCGCTCCAGACCAGCGCTCTAGACCAGCAGCGCCGCGATGCCCACGAGGACGAGCCCGTGGGCGAGCTGGTCGAGCCCCAGCACCGTCCAGAAGATCCCCGCCTTCGGATCCCGGAGGCCGGGGGACGACACGCCGAGCCGGCTCCGGAACGCGTCCAGCCCGAAGTGGGTGACGAACTGGATCGCCACGACCAGGGCGAGCAGGCCGGCGGCGGGGCCGGCGAAGACGAGCGCCACGACCGCGACGAGGAGCGCGTGGATCCCCGCGTGGGCGGCGATGAAGCGCATCGGTCCGCCGTTCGCCTTCGCCGCCTGGATGCGCGCGTTCGCGAGCGGGGTGAAGTCGCCGAGGAAGTGTCCGACGAGGAGCGCCGCGAGCAGGACTGCCGCCTCGGCGGTCATCGGGCGGCCTCCCGCCCGGCGCCGGTGAACGCCAGGATCTCGGGCGCCGGATCGAGCGACAGGAACGCCCGGCGCAGCCGCTCGTCCTCGATGCGCGCGGCCTTCTCGCGCACCAGCCGGAGGGCCTCCTCGCGCTGCCGCTCCGCCTCCTCCCGCCGGCCGGCGCGCTCGAGCACCCGGCTCTGCACCAGGTGCACGAGCTCCTCGGGGCCCTGCACGTTGCGGTGGATCCGGAGACGCTCGATCGCCGCTCCGGCCGCGCGCTCCGCCTCCTCGAGGTCGTCCCGCGCGAGGGCGAGCTCGGCGAGCCGGGTCTCTCCCAGGATCTCGACGTGGTCGAGGCCGGCGGAGCGCCCGATCTCCAGGGCGCGGCGAACCGTCTCCTCCGCCTCCTCGCCCTCCGTCGCGAAGCCGATCTCGAGCAGCGCGCGCGCCTCGAGGCCCGCCCGCTTCAGGTCGCGCGCCTCGGCGACCGCCTCCCGGAGCAGCGGCACGGCCTCCTCGGAGCCCCGCGCCGCCAGCACCATCGCGAGGGTGAACTCCGCCGAGCCGAGCGCGCGACGCGAGCCGGAGCGGCGCGCGAGGTCGAGGGCGTTCCGGGCGGCCGCTTCCGCCTCGTCGAGGAGGCCGAGCCAGCGGAACGCCGTCGCGCGGTGCGCCTCGACCCGGGCCTCCTGCGGGCCCCGGCCCGCCCGCCGGTACAGCTC
>JBECKS010000180.1:0-3532 GCA_040235395.1 Pseudomonadales bacterium
GGTTAAGCATGTCTATAGAAGACAGCCTGAGCAAGGTTTCCTGAAAAAGGCTGTGGCGGTCGTTAATAAGATTAAGAAACTGCTTGGGTTTTGCTTTTCTTGATGCTGGCCAAAGTCGTGTGCCGGAACCGCCAGCGAGAACAACGGGTGTGAGTGTATGTGTGGCCATTAAAAAATATCGAGAAGAGCTGCTGTGGGTCAAAAACCAGGGAGAGGGTATACTAGCATAAAAGTATGCTAAATTACGCCATCCCGGATTTGTGCAAAGCTTGGTAAATCAATGACTGTAAAAATAGTGATATTAGCGGCAGGGAAAGGTACCCGAATGCTTTCAGATACCCCCAAGGTATTATCAAGGCTTGCAGGGCAACCCATGGTTCATCATTTGCTGTCGACATGCCAGAACATCACACCAGAACCGCCTTTCGTTATTTGTGGCTATGAAGCAAGTTTACTAAAGGAACAAACAGATCCTTATTTTAATGTCGCGTGGTGTTACCAGAAAGAACAGTTAGGCACAGCACATGCAGTAGGGCTCGTTCTTGATTCGGTTGATGATTCGGACTATGTACTGGTTCTGGCTGGTGACGTACCCCTTACAACAACAGACACGCTGAATCGATTAATTGCACTGTGCAATAAAAACCAGATGGCACTGGTCACACAACATCTTGATGACCCAACAGGTTATGGGCGTATCAAAAGAGATCAGAACAAGAATATTTGTGGCATTGTTGAGCACAAGGATGCCAGCGCTGATGAGCTGGAAATAACAGAAATCAATACAGGTATCATGGTAATTCCAGCAGCTTTTTTAAAGAGCGCTTTACCACAGATAAAGAATAACAACTCACAAGGCGAATACTATTTAACCGACATCATTGAGCTTGCTTATAAAAATAAAATTAGTGTTGAAGCCATTCATGCTCAATTTTCTTTTGAAGTGAAGGGTGTTAATTCAAAACAGCAATTGGCTGAACTTGAAAGAACGTATCAGTTATACCGAGCAACAACATATATGAAAGAACTGGGCGTCAGCTTTTCTGATCCAGCACGTGTTGAATTCAGAGGGAAAACAGATTTTGCTAAAGATGTTGAAGTAGATATCAACACAATCTTTGAAGGCAATAATGTTATTGGAAAAGCCTGCCGCATTGGTGCAAATTGCATACTAAAAAACGTGGTGCTTGAAGACCAGGTTGTGATTGAACCCATGAGCATTCTTGAAAATGTTATTGTTAGAAAAGAAGCACAAATTGGACCTTACGCAAGATTGAGACCAGGCACAGAAATTGGTGAAAGCGCAAAGGTTGGCAACTTTGTAGAAATCAAAAAATCAATGTTAGGCAAAGGAAGTAAAGCCAATCATCTTAGTTATATTGGTGATGCTGAGATTGCAGAAGATGTGAACATTGGCGCTGGCACCATTACCTGTAATTATGACGGTGTAAATAAACATCAAACTAAAATTGGTAAAGGCGCATTTATTGGTTCTAACACATCGCTTGTCGCTCCTGTTACGATTGGCGAAAACAGCAACATTGGAGCAGGGTCAACCATTGTGTCTGATGCGCCTGCAAATAAATTAAGTCTGGCAAGAGCAAAACAGACCATGATTGAAAAATGGAAACGGCCAGAGAAAAAGTGAAGGCAGAAAATTAATCATCATGTCGAATATTCTTGTAACAGGTGGTGCGGGCTATATTGGCAGCCACGTGGTGAAACAGCTTTCAAGAACAGAACATCAAGTCGTGGTTCTAGATAACCTTTCAACAGGTTTTGAAAATTCAGTTGTATTCGGAAAATTTATAAAAGGCGATAGCGGTGATAGCGCACTGGTTTCAAAAATATTAAAAGAAAATAATATTGAAACGGTGATGCACTTTGCGGCACACACCATCGTGCCAGAGTCAGTAGAAAACCCTTTAAAGTATTATAAGAACAATACAGCTAACACAAGAAATCTTCTCGAATGCTGTCATCTTAAAGGAGTAAAACGCTTCATCTTTTCCTCGACAGCAGCAGTGTATGGAATCCCAAAAGGTGATGCCTGCAAGGAAGAAGACTTGCTCAACCCCATAAATCCTTATGGCACATCTAAACTCATGAGCGAAATCATGCTTAAGGATTTGGCGCAGGCAACAGACATTCGTTATGTAGTCTTACGTTATTTTAATGTCGCTGGCTGCGATCCTGAAGGAGAAATAGGCCAGAGCACAGAAAAAGCAACTTTATTAACAAAAGTTGCTGTAGAAGCAGCGGTGGGAAAAAGAAAACAGGTAGCAATTTACGGAACGGATTATGAAACCGAAGACGGAACAGGAGTTCGTGATTACATCCATGTTGAAGACCTGGCTTCTGCACATATAAAAGCGCTCGAATATTTGTTAAAAGGTGGCGAGAGCCTTACCCTCAATTGTGGCTATGGACATGGTTATTCAGTGAGAGAAGTGCTTGCTGAAGTAGCGAGGGCAAACGGGGGCAAGTTGAATATTGTTGAAGAAGTACGAAGAGCAGGAGATCCGCCAGTCTTGATTGCCGAAGCTAGCAAGATCAGGAAAGTACTTGATTGGCAGCCACAATATGATGATTTAAACAAAATTGTTACATCCTCCTTGAATTGGGAAAGAAAGTTACAGAAAAATTCAGGAAGAAAATAAGAAGCCTGTTAAGCCTCCGTAAATCCCTTTTTGGCAAACTTTCAAATTAAGGCCTGTGTGAACTTGAAGATTTAGAAAAGAATGAAGTGGCGAGACGAAAGAAAACGGAAATCGAAAAATAGAGAACAAAAAAATTAAAAAGAGAAACAGAAAAATATGTGCGGTATTGTCGGTGTAGTTAGCAGTAGAAATGTAAGAGGTATTCTAATTGAGGGCTTAAAACGTCTTGAGTATCGCGGTTACGATTCAGCCGGCATATCTCTGGTTAACGAAGGCGGAATCCATGTTGAAAAAAAACAGGGAAAAGTAAAAGCCTTAGAAGACGCTTTGTTGATAAATCCCATAGAAGGGCATCTAGGCATTGCCCATACGCGTTGGGCAACACATGGCCAACCAAGCGAAAGAAATGCTCACCCTCATATATCTGAAGATATAGCATTAGTTCATAACGGCATTATCGAAAATTTTGAGTCCCTGAAAAAAGAGTTACAGGCATCGGGTTATCAATTTACATCAGAAACTGATAGCGAAGTGATTGTTCATTTAATTGCAAGTTTCAGAAAACAAGGTCTAAGTTTATTGAACTCAGTTCAGGAAGCTTGCAAGAAAATCAAAGGCGCTTATGCCTTGGTTGTTATCTCCAAAACAGAAGAAGACACCATGATTTGTGCACGACATGGTAGCCCCCTGGTTCTTGGTCTGGGTTTCGGGGAAAACTATGTCGGCTCTGATGTGCTTGCCTTGCAGTCTGTCACCAATCGTTTTGTCTATCTTGAAGAAGGCGATGTTGCTTGTATAGAGACAAATAGTTTTTCAATTTTTGATGTTCAACAAAACGAAGTTTCAAGAACGGTTTCCGAATACACATTTGG
>JBECKS010000237.1:0-2526 GCA_040235395.1 Pseudomonadales bacterium
TTCTGAAGCTGAGACTTGCGCAGAAAAAAGGGGTTTAAGCGCTAGCCAGAAAGCGACCATAGGGAGCGGTTCTAGCGCGGCCCATGTTTTTTCAAGCAAGGTGAAGGAAGTCGCGAAGCGACCTTCAGGGTCGGTGAGAAGTTTCTTTGCTAGCTTTCTTTTGAAAGAAAGCTAGTCGCCTATAAAAGGCGAAAAAGGGTGTTGGTATCGGCAAGATAAACATCCAACTTTTGCCTATCCCTCCCATCTACGTCACAATGCAAAAAACAATAAAAACAAGTGGCTCTCATGAAAAAAATCATTCTGCTATTAACGCTCTCACTCCTGATATTAATTCTCATTCCAGGTTTCATACCCGATGATGAATACAGTGAAGAAAGCCAACGCTGGTTTATGGAAGTGAGAGATGTAAAACCCATACCTAGTGAAGAGAACCGCTTTAATGCACTCATGGGTTTTGATGCTGATGCATCCAGAGATATGGTTGCTGAAGGTGCGCGATTGATTGAGCAGGTGAATAAAGGAATTGATGAGAAAGAGATTAAAAAATCCGAGAACAGCAAGCAATTTTTTGGTGCAAGCGAATATAGGGATCTGGACGATTACAGAGAAGAACCACCATTAGAACTCAGCTACAAATTAGAAAGAGAGTACAAAGCATTTTTTGAAACAGATCCTGTTAACTGGCTTGAAGAAAATGCTGAGCTTTTCCAGCAAATGAAAGCAGACAATCAGGTATTGCTCGAGCGTTATCGCAAGCTAATTACCATGCAGCGATATAGTTACACCATGAAGCTTGATTTCAGTGCACCGTTTTTATCCGATACAAATATCTCAGCGATTCATAAGCTTTATCTTTTAGATCTTGTGAATGAATACCAGCATGGCAATCAGCAACAAGCCTTAAAGAATTTGCAATCCAACATTGAATTTTTTCGACTCAATCTGGAACAGTCGGCTACACTAATTGAAAAAATGGTGTCGCTTCGCATGCTGAACAATAGCCTTGATGCTTATTCCTACTTACTTGATCAAAAAAGTAGTAAAGCACCAATCACAACGCAACTGAGCAACTTTACTCAAGAAGAAAGAACGCTCGAAAAACCATTCAAAACAGAGTTTGTCATGATGTCTAGTGTTTTCCAGGAGCCATTCAGTTTCAGAGTAGTTGTAGGGCGCAAAGTCAGTTTTTGGGAGAAAGTGGAAAACCATGTTGTGGATTTTTATTTAAAACATAAACGTATGGAAAATATGTCTCAAAAATACAAGTGGCAGGCAATACTTGATCAAGAAGAAAAACCACTAGGCGAGCGAGAAGAGGTTAACTTTCCTAACCCAAGTTTACTTGAAACCTATATTGATCCTTTAAGTCAATTGGTGTTAAAAATAGCGATGCCAAGTCTTCTGGTATACCCAGCTCGAATAGAAAATGCTGATGCCAAAATCACACTCATCAATCTCAAACAACAAATCTATGCTCAAGGTCTTGGCGACGAAAAAATTCCAGAATTTATAGCCACGATTTCTACTGACAACTTGAAAGGTTACAAAGGTGCCACCATTACATGGAATGAAGAAAAGCGTTCATTAAGCTACACCGTTCCTGGTTATGAAAGCGAAGATATCCCTTTTGTTGATATCCATTAAGGTTAGAGCACAAATAGCACTTGTCATTTAATAGCAGCAGCGCATAGAGTGTGCTCCTGTCTTTATATTATTTTAGGAATGAACAAATGACCGATTACAGCAACATCAAAACCAAACTCGAAGTCATGCAAGCCGACCTAAGCAACAAGCTAGAACGTATCAAGAATGATATATCGTCGGCACACTCATCGGATTGGGATGAGCAGGCACAGGAAAGAGAGAACGATGAAGTGCTTGATCAACTCGGCAATGAAACACAAATGAAATTACAAGCAGTGAATGATGCCCTTATTCGTTTACAGAATGATACCTATGGTACCTGCAGCAGTTGTGGTGATGAGATTCCAGTTGAGCGACTTGAAATAAAACCCGAAGCCTCTCGTTGTGTTAATTGTGCGGCTTAATAGCTTCCGTCATTCCCAAGTTCGCTACCGTCATTCCAGCGAAGGCTTGCCTACATCCATGTAGGCGTCCATTACTACGTAATGTTCGGAATGACATAACAAATTTAAAAAAGGTATTCACTATGTCTTCATATAAAAACATTCTAGTAGCCGTTGATCTTACTGATGAAGGTTTAAAACTCATTGATAAAATGGAATCCATCGTAGGCAAAGGTGCCACGGTTAACCTGATCTATGTAGGCAGTGTGTTTGGTGCCTTATTTCCTGTTTCCGGTTTGGGCGGCAACCCCGGTATAGAAGAAGCTGAAGCAGTACATACAGAATATGTTGCTGAGTTAAAAACTTACTTACAGCAAATAGCCAACAAGTCTTCATTGCCAATTGATAAAGCCTACGTTGAATTGGGCAAAGTAAGCACCGAAGTAAAAGACCTGGCCGAAAAGCTAGGCAGCGATTTAATTGTAATTGGCCAGCA
>JBECKS010000246.1:0-1020 GCA_040235395.1 Pseudomonadales bacterium
ATCGACTACCGGACTATTGGCAGTGTGTCCCGTTACATAAACAATCTTACTAAAACCATGCCACAGGCAACTGCGACCGATGTCATACAGCAACTGGAAAAAGCCCTGACTGCTGATCGTTAAAGTGCCAGGTTCGTTCCGGCGCATGTGAAAAGGCGAGAATCCGTAATTGATGCTAGGCGCCACGGGTACCCGTGCTTTTTCGGCGGCTTTAAGCGCTACATATTCACCCGCAAAGGTGTCGATGCCCAATGGTAGGTGCGGTCCATGTTGCTCGCAGGAACCCATGGGCACCAGGATAATGTCAGTTTCCTGGAGCCACTCTTTAACTTCCACCCAGGTCAGATTAAAAATTCTAACATCCCTGCCTTTCTTTTCGTTCATTATTTCCTCCTTTTGATTATTTTAGATAAACATCTTCATTTTGCTTTCGGCTGATTACCAACTTTAAATAAAATAGGGTTTATTCTGGCAACCCGTTCAACATCATTTCGCAGAGATTTTATGTGATCCCGCGCCAACTTTTCGGCCATGTCGCTATCCCGAATTTCAAGAGCGTTAAGAATGCGGGTATGCTCTTCGATGGATCTTACGCGCCGTTCTGTTATTTCGATATTACTCCATGGAACTAGGCTGAGATGATCATAAAGCCCCTGAATAGTCTCGATCAGCTTGGTGTTGCGGCTCAGTTTTAATATCTCACGGTGGAACCGGACGTTTGCCAGCGCATATTCCTTGTGCCCAATCAGGCTAAGCTTATCCACATCATGAAATTTCCCGAAAACTTGTTTCAATTCGCGGATCTTGGCATTTGAAACGTGATCTACCGCTAGCCGGGCGGCCAGACCCTCAAGGACTTCACGGATGGTCAGGATATCTAAGTAATCATTAAAACTGAGAGTAACGGGGAAAGCACCTCGTCTTGGGATGACCCGGACCAATCCTTCCTGTTCGAGCCGGCCTAGTGCTTCCCGAATAGGAGTGCGACTGATGCCGATTTTTTGGCTTACCGACCGTTCA
>JBECKS010000066.1:0-19560 GCA_040235395.1 Pseudomonadales bacterium
ATAACAGTTTTTCCTCTTGCAAATAAAAACATAAATGATTCGATGCATGCCCGGGCGTATGTACTGCTTCAATCACAGGCTCATTCGCATGCAATTGAACGGTATCAGCATGCCTCAATGGAATATCGGCTGCTACGGCTTTATCTCGAAATGGTTCACCTGATGGCTCAGGAAACAATGCCACATCAAGTTTCAGCTGTTTCTGTAAATAGTCGATTCCAGGCGAATGATCACTGTGAGTATGGGTTAACAGAACACATTTTATTTCACCAAATTTTTCTGCAGCCGCTAACAAAGCTTGCCCATGTTTTTCTGAAATGGGGCCTGGATCGATTAATACAAGTTGCTCTTTACCCACCAGATAACTATTGGTTCCCGAACCCGTCATCACGCTGCCATTATCAGCCACCACGCGTACGACATTGGGTGAAAGCCTTATCGCCTCACCTGGGTTCAGGTTGTCTGTCATGATTTGCTTGTGAAAGTCAGTCATCAATCATCGCCATACTGGACGGTATAGGGCGGCAAAGTAGCAAGCAGTTTTTTGCCGTAGGATTTTGTTTTCAAACGTCTATCAAGAATGGAAATTCTACCGCTATCCGTTTCTGAACGTAACAACCTGCCACAGGCCTGAACCAATCGCAATGATGCTTCAGGTACCGAAATCTCGGAAAAAGGATTTCGACCTTGAAGACTTACCCATTCTGATAATGCTTCTGCCATGGGATCGGTGGGCACCGAAAAAGGAATCTTGCAGATGATGACATGGGTCAGGTAGTCGCCTGGCAAATCGATACCTTCTGCGAAACTCGCCAGACCAAAAATCATACTGTGTTGATTCTGTTCGATGCGCTCCTTATGTTGCTTCAGGATTTCATCTTTAGATAAATCCCCTTGTCGAAGAATGGATTTATGGAATTTGCTGTCCACAAAGTCACTCACTTCATTCATCTGCGCCCAGGATGAAAATAAGACTAGCGTTCCCATACTCAAGGGCTGCCATTTTTCAATAAAACGCGCTACGTCTAGTGCGAAATTAACAGTATCACCAGGCTCTGACTGTATATCGGGAATCACCAGCTTTGCTGATTTCTGGTAATCAAAGGGACTTTCGATTCGAAAGAATACGCTGTGTTCTGGCAAACCAGCTCTTTCAATAAAGTAATCAAATTTACCTAACGCTGTGATGGTAGCTGAGGTTAACAAAACACCGAGACACTTTGACCACAATAATTCATTCAAGACCTCACTCGCATTAATAGGGCTTGCTGATAACTGGAAATCACGACTATCGGTGTAATCTAGCAAGCTAAGCCACTTCGCTAATGGCGCTCCTTTTTCGGCGCCTGAATTATCTTTAGCAAAATCAGCAAACAGCTGGGCAGACAGTTTTGCCCTATCCTGCAAGCTAGCAACAGCACTGAGATAGGCCATGGTTTCTTCTGACTCTTCCTGTTCAAGATGCATTTTCAGGGTTTCCAACAAGGAAAGTGCATTCCGTGATAAGCGCGTAAAACCCTGGTAGAGATAAGCTGCTTTTTCTATGAGAAGTTCGGGTACTTTTCCAGCTTCAAAGCGGCTATAAAGTCTTTCATCCTGGAAAACCTTTCGTGTGTTCTGCTGATTTCTTTCAGATAAAGCCGATTCAAAACACTGTTCAACCAAATCAAAAAGTTCATCCATGGTTTCCTGTATGTGCACCACACTGTCTTGTGTGCTCACCAGATCACTCTTTGGTAGCAAGCTCATCATCTCTTCTTCTGAAAGCTTATCGAGCATAGCCTGGCTTCTTAACAGCCATGTCTGGCTAGCTCTCACTCTGAAACTACTGGCGTAGTGCGATAAGGCTTTATCTGGCAAGTGATGTGCCTCATCAAAGACATAAAAAGCATCTTCAATGGGTGGCAGGATACTGCCCTCTTCCTGAAACAAATCAGCCATCACAAGATCGTGATTGGTAACAATCACATCGGCATCTGAAATACTTTTCCTGGCATCGAAAAAACTACACTGCCCATAGTGTGGACACTTCTTGCCGCTGCAGTCCTGTCGATTCGCCATGATGACCGACCAGGTTTTCTGCTTCACTTCCTCAGGCCAGTGATCTCTTTCACCGTCCCATCGACCTTCATCAAAGGCGTCAATCATATCTCTGTAGAGCTTGATGTCTTCACCAGTTGCCGAAGGTGAATCATCGAGTAGCAAGTCTTCGATAAAAAGCGTTTGCATGTTTCCTTCTTGCTTCTCCCACAACAACAGCTTCGAAAGACAAACATAACGCGCCCTTCCCTTCACAAGTGCGAAATTAAAATCCATGGAAATGGTTGATTGAAGTTCGGGCAAATCCTTATTGATGAGCTGCTCCTGCAAAGCCACCGTTGCCGTTGAAATAACCAGAGGTTTTCCGTATTCCATGGCAACCGGTAATGCTGCCAGAGTATAGGCAAGGGTCTTACCCGTTCCGGTACCCGCTTCTATGACACAGATACTGCCCTTACCTTGCTGCTCAGATGCACCTTCCACGCCTGAAGCAAAGGCCTTGGCTACCTCTGCAATCATGACCCGCTGACCCCTTCTTAGCGTTAAAGAGCGGGCATCCACACACTCCTTGAATAAGCGCTGTATGGTTTCCTGTAAATCCGTTGAAAGCATTAATTCAGATAGCCCTTAAAGATAAAAAGCCTGCGTGAAAAAGGCGGGAATCATAGCACAGGCCATGCCTTTAACCTCCTATTTCCCCATCGGACAATCTGCTTAGTTTTGTCTGATTATAGACATACTTTTCATGAATGAATCTCTTTGTTACCAGCTGTCTTTATGAATAAACAGTGACCTTGATTACAAAAATAGTTAATATATTCAGCAGCTTAGAGAAAAGCATTTCTCCTGGCACAGCAATCCGAAGCTTTATCAGCTTTACTCTCTGATTCATCGCTTTTACATCGAATTCGCAGGGAGTTTTTAATAGAATCGGGGTGTCATACGGAGAAGACGCTTTGTCGCAAATGAACTCCGTGGGTGTCTGTTTTTTTTGCTGTGATTGCCTTAGGTCACAGAAGAATAAGTACAAGAAATGTAAACTAAACCCACTGAATCATCTGCAATAATGAGAGAAGTTCCACCACAGCATGAAGCAATGGTGGCGTGGCAAGGGGTTCTGGAATCAACGTATGGGCTTGTCTTTATTTATTTCGTGACATCCCTACATTTGGTTTAAATTAATTATGTAAGAGTGTCCGTATATGTCTTTAGCACTTGTCAAAATAAATGCCTCAGACCTTGAAGTAGGAATGTATATTTCTGAACTTGATCGTCCGTGGGTTGATACACCTTTCCCATTACAGGGTTTTCACATCAAGGATCGCAGTGATGCTGAAAAAGTACAGCATTTCTGCAAATTCGTTTTTATCGACGTAGAAAAAGGTAGCGCGCCCGCAACTGATAGAAAAAAACATGCTGCTCCTCCAAAACGCAAGCAACCCGCTCAAACAAACAACAAGGTTGGTGTTAAAGGTAATCGCCCAGTCAAACTTAAGTCTGTTAAATACACCAATCACCAACCTTTGGAACATGAATTATCCAGAGGTGAAAAAATTTATGAAGAGATTGAACATGCCTTCGATGCTTCAATCACTACACTTAAGAAAAACCAGAAATTTGATGCAGAGCCTTCCAAACGCGTTGTTAAGCAGATAACAGAATCTGTGATTAGAAACCCTGATGCGCTTGTATGGCTCAGTAAAATGAAAGCCAAGCATGACGCTACTTATAGTCATGCAATTCGCGCTTCAGTGCTTGCCGCCTCTTTCGCTGTGCATTTAGGTATGAAGCAAGATGATATTGAGCTACTAACACTCGCTGTTCTTTTGTGTGATATCGGTATTGTCAGGCTACCTGATGATGCGCTTCTACTTGCAAAGAAACTTGAGCTTGAGGATATCCCTGAATATTCCTCACACATTGCCTTATCAATTCAGATTCTTGAAGAATCAAATAACACGCCACCTGAAATCATTCCTATCATTGAAGCACACCATGAACGCCTCGATGGTTCAGGTTATCCTTTTGGTTTATCAGGTAACCAGATTCCCATCCTTGCACAGATTGCCGGCCTGGTAGATGAGTTCGATAGAATCACTAGCATCAGAAGTCAGGATTCACAGATGACTCCAGCAGATGGTGCTTCAAAAATCTATAAAATGAGAAATGGTGCATTCCATGAACAGTTGGTTGAGGAATTCATCAAAGCCATAGGTATTTATCCTGCTGGCACCTTGGTAGAACTGAATAGTGATGAAATTGGTATCGTGATTGCCCAGAATCCTGAACGCAAATTGCTACCGAAAGTCATGATACTGAGAGACAAAGACGGCAAAGTTGTTCACAAGAAAACAATTGTGGATCTTTATCAACGCTCACAACTTCAGGCATCGGGTGCAAGTATTCGAAAAAGTTTGCTTGATTCAGGCATAGAGCTGGATACTGATGTCATTACTCAAGGTTTTGAAGTTCAGCATGAAGCCAAAGAAAAAGCCTGGAGCCTGAAAAACCTTTTTTCAACCAAAGGTTAATTTAGCTCTAAAATTCCTTACCGCTACGGATTAGCGCTAAAATCAGCCTAGATGGCTGATGATGTTTGTTTTTTTGCATCTATCACAGGCAATTTACTCTCTTCACTTAATACTTAAAAATAAAGCAAATTCCTGAAAATACTGGCAAAATACAGCCAGGTATAACAATAACTCCAAACATGCGCGAACCTAGATTCCCAACATTTCGCTATTCAGCGTTGCCTACATTGCTTGCGCTCGCTGTTTCTCTGTTTTCGATTTTGTTTTCGAACAGCCTGCTTTTGGCTGACGAAAATAAAAGTACAGATTCTGCTGACGCAAAAACAAAAATCTCAAGTTCGCACCTTTCACTTCACGATAACATCAGCCAACAATCCCTAAGCAGGAATTTGCTACTGCTAATTGATGAGGAAGAAAATCTAAACGCAAAAGAAATTGCGGCAATGGATGATGACCAGTTTCTCGTTGAGAAATTCACCTCCATTAAACTTGAAGAAGATAAAACCCATTGGCTAAAACTAAAACTGGATCAGGAAGAATTCAATCCAACACAAAAGGAATGGTTGGTAGAACTTTTTGTGCAGGATAAAGCTAATGAGCTCGAAGTCTTTATCCAGAATCCAAATAAAACATTCAGTCCAGTTCCAAAACTGAAACAATCTTTTAGCATTCTGAAAGGTCGTAAGTTCAACAGCAGTGCTCATGTTATTCATCTTTTCGATAATGACCCTGCCCTGGTTCTTATTCGTGTAAAACCAGAAGTAAAAACAAACCTGACAGCATCATTGTGGAATCCTACTTACATCGAAACATCCAACAACCAGATATCTTCAATCATTGGCGTTTTTTATGGCGTTCTGCTTCTGGTGTTCCTCTACAATTTATTCCTGAACATTACCGTCGGTGATATAACTTATAGCTTTTTCCTGCTTTATCTTGCCGCTGTTGGTGTATTCATGCTCACACTCAGTGGATTAGGCAGTATTCAACTCTGGGGCTTTCTTCCAGCGCTATCCATTAAGATTGCATTGTCTTCAGGTGCTGGCGCTCTGCTATGGGGAAATCTTTTATGTCTTTCCATTCTTGATACTAAAAAGCATTCTCCAATCATTAATAAATTATTACTTGCCGCAATACCTGTAAGCGTATGCCTTGCCTTATCACCCTTCTTTATAGATGTTTCCCTAATCAGTTGGTATTTCTTTATCGCTTCTGGTGTTGTGTATTTACTAACGACCGCTGCTGTGCTCAAGAACTGGCAGGAAGTTGATCATCACCCTGCGCGACTGTATTTCCTTGCACTACTTTGTTTACCTCTTGGTTTGGCAGTGTACCTACTGAACAGTTATGACCTGTTTCCTTATCCCATGGTTGGATATTTTTCTTTTCACATTGCCTTTGCTACACACCTGTTATTACTTTCACTTGGTTTGATAGACCGCACACAAAATGAATATCGCTTACGTTATATTGAGTTAGGAAAACAGCACCAGAGCATCATGGCGGCTCGTCGTTCAGAAGACGAAATGCTTGCACGTGCATTACATGACGGTCTTACAGGATTTCCTAATCGACTGGCTTTGCAAAAACGCATGCCTGAAATCATTCGTGAGGCAGAAATTTATCAACAGTCCATCGCTGTTGTGCTGATTAACTTAAGCCACTTCCATGAGATCAATAACACACTTGGACATCAGAATGGTGATGACCTCTTGAAGATTGTGACCAAACGTTTGGCTGAAATTGCAGGCAACCTGGAAAATTCAACGGTCATTGATAATGATGCCAACAAAGCCTGTGTTGCTGCAGTTGAAGGCGTGACCTATGCCATTGTGCTCTTGGTAGATACCCAACAGCAGGTAGAGTTCGCCGCAAAACGCGTTCTAACCAGTATGCGTAAGCATTTTGAATTCAGGGATATGTCTATCGATATTGGCGTGAGATTAGGCGTAGCACTCTATCCGGGTCATGGAAAAGACTTGAATACCTTGATTCGTAGAGCACTTGTTGCCATGGAGAATGCCGACAAGAATGCGACTCACCTCACTATGTACTCACCTGAGCTTGACCCCTATAGCCCAAGACGATTGGCTTTGATGGGCGAACTCAGCAGCGCAATAGACAACGATAATTTATTACTTTATTTCCAGCCTCAGGTTGATATTGAAAATAACAGTGTCATTGGTGTGGAAGCTTTAGCACGCTGGAAACATCACGAACATGGATTCATTCCACCTGATGAATTTATTCCACTTGCAGAAAAAACAGGACTCACCAGAAAGCTAACGCGCTGGGTGCTAGATAAAGCACTTGAGGAATGTGCTTTTCTGTTATCTCAAGGTATGGAAATTTCAGTATCCGTTAACCTGAGTTCGCAGAACCTGCACGAACCCAACTTTGAAACACGTGTAAAAAGTCTTCTGGCAAAACACAAGGTTCCACCTAACTTCCTTATGCTGGAGTTAACAGAAACTGCTGTGATGCTTGACCCTAATCATGCTCAGGAAGTGCTAACAAAGCTTCATGAAGATGGTATTCGCAT
Organism: Pseudomonadales bacterium; assembly: GCA_040235395.1. GTDB lineage: Bacteria > Pseudomonadota > Gammaproteobacteria > Pseudomonadales > JBECKS01 > JBECKS01. The sequence continues at coordinate 7,114 of JBECKS010000066.1, forward strand.
TTCCATTGATGATTTTGGTACCGGTTATTCATCGCTCTCCTATATCAAACGACTACCATTAGACGAAGTAAAAATTGATAAATCCTTCATCATGGACATGGTGAATGACAAGGATGACTCGGTTATTGTGGATACCACCTTACATATGAGTCACAACCTTGGTTTGCGTGTTGTTGCCGAAGGTGTTGAGAATGAAGACACCCTGAATGCGCTCAGGGAAATCGGCTGCGATATTGCCCAGGGTTATTATTTAACACGTCCGTTAAGCGCTAGTGATTTATTAGCATGGTTAAAATCCTGCTCTTTTGAAATTGGTGACAAGCGCATTGTTAAACAGGATTTGATACCTGATTCCTTTTCAGACGATAAAGAAGTTTAGGAACTTTTTATCGTTTTAATATCCAAAAAAAAGGCTCCCTACGGAGCCTTTTTTATTTTCAATGTATTAAAACTTACGCTTCTTTCACATCTTTCATGCTGAGTTTAATACGACCGCGATTATCAACATCTTTCACGATAACCTTGATCTTTTGACCTTCAGTCAAATAGTCAGAAACATTTTTCACATGCTCTTCTGCAATTTGAGAAACGTGAAGCAAACCATCAATACCTGGCATAAAGGTTACGAAAGCACCGAAATCAACAATACGTGCAACGGTTCCTTCATAAACTTTTCCAATCTCTGGCTCAGCAGTGATTTCACCGATTCTGGCAATCGCCGCATCAGCAGCAGCTTTGGTTTCGCCAAAAATTTTCACCAGACCGGAATCATCAAGATCGATGCTGGCGCCGGTTTCTTCGGTCAGCGCTCTGATTGTCGCACCGCCTTTACCGATGACATCACGAATCTTATCTGGGTTAATTTTGATTGTGCTGTAGGTAGGCGCCTGCTCTGAAACCTGAGATTTAGAGCTTGAAATGGATTTCGCCATTTCACCAAGAATATGGATTCGACCACGCTTGGCTTGCTCAAGTGCTTTCTCCATGATTTCTTCAGTAATACCCTGAATCTTGATATCCATCTGCAATGCAGTAATACCAGCTTCAGTACCAGCAACTTTAAAATCCATATCGCCTAAATGATCTTCATCACCAAGAATATCTGAAAGCACAGCGAAACGATCACCATCTTTCACCAGACCCATCGCAATACCTGCAACAGGCGCTTTAATGGGCACGCCTGCATCCATCAATGCCATGCTGGAACCACAAACAGAAGCCATGGAAGATGAACCATTGGATTCCGTGATTTCCGACACTACACGAATGGAATAAGGGAAGGTTTCGAGATTAGGTAATACTGCTTGAATACCTCTTCGGGCAAGACGACCATGACCAATCTCACGACGCTTTGGACCAAGGTTAAAGGCAGTCTCACCCACACAGAATGGTGGGAAGTTGTAGTGCAACATAAAGGAATCAACCCTGTTGCCTTCAAGTGCATCAATAGTCTGTGCATCACGCTGGCTTCCCAAAGTAGCCACAACGATTGCCTGAGTCTCTCCACGTGTAAACAAAGCTGAACCGTGAGTTTTTGCTAGCACACCAATTTCAGTCTCAATGGCACGAACACTATCACCAGCACGTCCATCAATTCGAGGCGCACCGTTTAATACATTTTCGCGAACAACATTTTTTTCTACTGAAGAAAATACTGCTTTGACTTCATCAGAACTTGGGCCTTCTTCTTTACTAATGGATTCAATCGCTTCAGAGCGCAAGCCATCAAGCACACCATAACGTTCCATTTTGTTGCTGATTTTGTAAGCTTCTGCAATCTTGCCCTGATAGGTAGACTTCACCTGCTCTTTTAACGCTTCATTAGCAGCCTCTGGTTGCCAATCCCATTTTTCTTTTGCTGCTTGTGCAGCAAATTCGTTAACGCCTTGAATCACAGCCTGGAATTCCTGATGACCAAAAAGTACTGCACCTAGCATCTGGTCTTCTGAAAGTTCTTTTGCTTCAGACTCAACCATCAGCACTGCATCTTTGGTTCCTGCAACAACAAGATCCAGACTGGAGTTTTCCAGCTCTGCATAAGTTGGATTCAATACATACATACCATCAACAAAACCAACACGTGCCGCACCCAGTGGACCATCAAAAGGAATACCGGAAATTGCCAAGGCAGCAGATGTGCCTACTAATGAAAGGATATCTGGATCAGTAAGCTTGTCGGTTGAAATAACCGTTGCGATTACCTGAACTTCGTTCATGAATCCTTTTGGAAACAATGGGCGAATTGGTCTATCAATCAATCGTGAAGTGAGTGTTTCTTTTTCAGTTGGACGACCTTCGCGTTTGAAATAGCCGCCAGGAATCTTACCTGCAGCGTATGCTTTTTCCTGATAATTAACGGTCAGCGGGAAAAAATCCTGACCTGGCTTTACATCTTTTCTACCAACTACGGTAACTAAAACTGTGGAATCACCCATGCTAGCCATAACAGCGCCTGTGGCTTGTCTTGCGACTTTTCCTGTTTCCAGAACCAGGGTTTGCTTACCAAATGGAATTTCTTTTCTTGTTACATTAAACATATTTTTCTCTCTTCTCTTCTCGTTTTCTTTCGTTTCTCGTTTTTCTCTTATTTCTTTTTTCTACTTTATAAAAACTTTTAAATTTACTTCCTGTTCTTTTTTAGCTGCTTTTGTCTCACTATAAACAGGCTATAAAATCACATACACAACAAACACATGTCTTTTGGGTTAAAACGAATCAAATTCGTGTCAAAGAAACTGATATTTTTGGATTAACCTAAAGCAAAAAGGGTTTTCATCTCTGAAAACCCTTCTCGTTTATCGACGTAAACCGAGTCGTTTAATCAAATCAGCGTAGCGCCCGTTATCTTTACCTTTAAGGTAATCGAGCAAGCGTCGACGTTGATTCACCATGCGAATCAAACCTCGACGAGAATGATGATCATTTTTGTGATCCTTGAAGTGACCTTGCAAATGGTTAATTTGCTCAGTAAGAAGTGCAACTTGTACTTCAGGGGAACCGGTATCGTTTTCGCCTCGTTTATATTCAGCGACAACTTGAGCTTTACGTTCTGCAGATAATGACATTGTTTTTTTCCTCAATATGCCTTGATTGAATGAATTGCCCAGCCGCGCATATTTACAGCCTCGCAAGCCCCTTTTCGAGGGGCGGCTATCTTACCACAAGCCTGTCAGGACTCAATGGATTCTTGCCTAAAACCCCCGTCAATACAGGGTTTTCCCTAGTTTGTGCGTAATAAACGCTTAGCCTTGAGACAGGCATCCTCATCCAGCTCACCCAGACCAAAAAATACAGGGGTATCTGATTCCTCTTCCAAGGCATACAGCCTAACTGTACCTGTTGAAGGTTCTGAGACCGGAGGATTGGGAATCACCGCTCCCTGCTTCATCTGGAATGCCTGCTGTTCATCCAGCTCAACTGCAGGGAATTGCTTTAAAGCCTCATCGACAGGTATCAATTTGCTATCCAGCCCCTCTAGACCTTGTTGCTCAAAACAGTTCCTGAGCACTTCCAGGGTGTCCATCTGGGAAAAATGACCCACACCGATTCTTCTCAGCTCTTTCAAATGCGCGCCACAACCTGCTTTTTCGCCGATATCTTCCGCGAGATTCCGAATATAGGTGCCTTTACTGCAATGCACGTACAGATCCACCTGCTGCTGCGCTTCAAACAGCTGTCGGTCAGACTTCAAACGCAATTCATGAATCACAATATCCCTGGCTTCCCTTTCCACCTCGATGCCCATACGAGCCAGTTTATAAAGTGGCTGACCTTCATGTTTGAGTGCGGAATACATTGAAGGTACCTGCTTCTGCTCACCAATAAACTCACTCATCACTTCCACAAGCACTTCAAAAGCAAAATCTACAGGTCTTTCCTCAAGCACTTCACCTTCGCTATCACCCGTTGCAGTTCGCTGGCCAAACTGAATACGTGCTTCATAGATTTTTTCTGCATTCAGGAAATATTGGGAAAACTTGGTTGCTTCGCCCATACAAATTGGCAAAAGACCACTGGCAAGGGGATCAAGGCTACCGGTATGACCTGCCTTCTGTGCTCTATAAAGAAATTTCACAATCTGAAGCGCCTTATTGGAGCTAAAACCCAAAGGCTTATCTAGCAGAACAATACCGCTAATATCACGTCCTTTATTTTTTCTTGCCATGGTGAGCTAAAAATTAATCGAGATGAAGGATTACTGATTTTCTTCCTGATTATCTGATTCATCGGCGGTATGGCTTTTCAATTTATCATCAGCCACTGCCTTATCAATCATGGAAGAGATGCGACTTCCACGTTCAATGCTTTCATCATAATAAAAACTTAAACGTGGAAGCGAACGAATGGAGAGTATGTTAGCAAGATGCTTTCTTAGAAAACCTTCAGAGGATTCCAGTGCTTTCTGGCTTGAGGTTTTCTTATCCTGTTCAAAAACTGTGTAATAAATTTTGGCTACACTCAAATCACGACTGAGCTCAACATCGGTAATCGTTACCATGCCGAGTCGAGGATCACGCATTTCCATCTGAATCACACTGGATAATTCCCGCCTGATTTGTTCAGCTAAACGTGATTTTCGACTCATGAATCAGTTCTTACAGGCTCTTATTACAAGCTTCGTGCGATTTCGTTAACCTGGTAAACCTCTATGCGGTCACCAACTTTAATGTCGTTATAATTCTTAACGGCAATACCGCACTCAAGCCCACTCTTCACTTCGTTTACGTCATCTTTGAAACGACGCAATGATTCAAGTTCGCCTTCGTAAATAACAACATCATCCCTAAGCACACGGATACGTTTGTTGCGATACAAGGTTCCCTCAATTACCAAGCAACCTGCCGCTGCACCAAACTTGGAAGAGCGGAAGACATCACGCACTTCAGCTGTTCCAGTAATATCTTCTCGCAACTCTGGCGCAAGAAGACCAGACATCGCGTTCTTCACATCATCAATCAATTCATAAATAACACTGTAATAACGAAGATCCACGCCTTCTTCTGCTGCCAGTTTTTTAGCAGAATCATCAGCACGAACGTTAAAGCCAAAAATCACAGCTTTGGATGTTAATGCAAGGTTGATATCAGAACTGGTAATACCACCAACACCTGAACCCACCACATTTACACTGACTTCTTTAGTTGATAAATCATGTAAGGCTGTTACAAGCGCTTCAAGTGAACCACGAACATCGGTTTTCAAAACCACATTCACATTTGCAGCCGTTTCAACGCCCATGGTTTCGAATAGGTTTTCAAGTTTAGCACTTTGCTTTCTAACCAGACGCGCTTCACGTTTTGATTTTTCACGTTTATCAGCAACTTCCTTGGCTTTCTTCTCATCTGGAACCACCATAAAACCATCGCCAGCGTCTGGCGTTCCTGCCAAACCTAGCACTTCAACAGGCATGGAAGGTGTTGCTTCTTCGATTGGCTTACCATCTTCATCATTCATGGCTCTCACGCGTCCATAAAAATGACCCGCCAATACCATGTCACCTTTTTTCAAGGTGCCTTCCTGAACCAGAAGACTAGTAATAGCACCCTGACCTTTACTTAAGCGTGATTCAATCACCACACCTTTTGCGTTACCTGCTTTTACTGCTTTTAATTCAAGCAATTCAGCTTGTAAGGAAATCGCTTCGAGAAGTTCAGGAACACCTTCACCGGTATGCGCTGATACTGGAATAAACTGATATTCTCCTCCCCACTCTTCAGGAATGATTTCTTTGGCGCTAAGTTCGTTCTTAACGCGTTCAATGTCTGCACCTTCTTTATCGATTTTATTAATAGCAACAATGATAGGTACGCCGGCAGCTTTGGCATGATCAATCGCCTCTTCTGTTTGCGGTTTCATACCATCGTCTGCGGCAACAATGATAATGACGATATCGGTTGCCTGAGCACCGCGTGCACGCATGGCAGTAAATGCAGCGTGGCCTGGTGTATCAAGGAAGGTAATCGTGCCTTTAGGTGTATCAACATGATATGCACCAATGTGCTGAGTAATACCACCCGCTTCACCTGCTGCTACCTTGGTAGAACGAATGTAATCGAGTAAAGAAGTCTTACCATGGTCAACGTGACCCATGATGGTAACAACCGGTGCTCGTGATACTAAGTCACCTTCCGTTTTAACCAGTTCTTCCAATTCCGTTTCATGACGATTGGAATCAATTAATTTCACTTTATGACCAAGTTCTTCAACCACAAGACTTGCCGTTTCCTGATCAAGAATCTGGTTAACACTTGCCATCACACCCAGTTTCATTAACTCCTTAACAAGCAAACCACCTTTGATATTCATTTTCTGGGCAAGCAGTCCAACAGAAATGGTTTCTGGCAATTCAACTTCCAGAATCTGCGGTGTAACAGGCATTTCAAAACCATGTGACTCATTCAAACGCGTCACTAAAGGCTCTAATGCTTCTCTGCGTGGCTTGAATTTGGTTTTCTTCTTAATGTATTTATCTTCATCACGAAGACTTTGCTCAAAGGCTTCCTGAACCAGTTTATCGCCGGCTACGTATTCTGAATCCTCTTCGTCTTCGTCACCACGTTGCTCAAGCTCGCTAGCAATACGTGCAGCTTCCTCAAGTGTTCGACGACGCGCTTCTTCATCAGCCTGCTTTCTTCGCGCTTCATCTTCCTTGCGCTTAGCTGCTTCTATTTCAGGATCAACATCTACTTCAGTTTTTGTCTTAGCAGTCTTGGCTGTAGTTTTACGCCCTTTTTTCGCAACTTTCGTTGCACGCTTGGTTTTTGCTGTGGACTTTCTAATAGTCTCTTCTTCAAGCGCACGTTTCTTTTCTGCTTCTTCTTTTGCGTGTGCTTCCTGCTCAGCTTTTCTGGAAGCTTCATCAGCTGCTGCCTTGGCTTCCTTGAGGATGTCAGCTTTGCTTTTCTTTGAAGTAACAGAAGGCACTGCTTCTGCTGCTTTCGTTGTTACTTTCTTGGTTTCTTTATCGTCAGCCGTTTCTGCTTTTTTCTTAACGTAAGTGCGTTTTTTCCTCACTTCAACGTTAACAACAGTACTGCCTTTAGCGCTGGTAGAACCTGTAGCAGACAAAGTGCTTGTTGATTTTTTTCTCAAGGTTATTTTCTTGGGCTTAATATCAACTTCTTCAGCGCCATGAGATTTCTTGAGAAACTCCAGAAGGGTTTTCTTTTCTTTGTCTGAAACTGTTGAACTCTCATCTTCATGATCAAGCCCTGCGCTCTTCATTTGAGACAGTAGTTTGTCAACGGAAATTCCAACAACTTTTGCTAACTGTTTTACAGTGGTATCAGCCATAACTAGCTTAACACTCCTAACATTTATAAATTTTTATGCGTCCAACCGAATCTGAAAAATTCCAGAAACTATTTATTCACTTTCACTCACTTCCTCTTCAAACCAGTGAGCACGTGCTTTCATGATTAACTCACCTGCAGTGGTTTCATCCAAGCCTTCAAGATTTTCCATTTCAAGCAAATCATCAACGGCTTGCTCAGCAAGGTCTTCTCGCGTAACAACACCATTACTTGCCAGAATATAAGCCATTTCTCGCGTTACACCTTCAAGCTCAAGCAAATCTTCTGCAGGTTCCTGATCACCAAGACTTTCTTCTTTAGCAAGTGCCTTGGTTAGCAACACATCTTCTGAACGTGCTCTCAATTCATTAATGATGTCTTCATCAAGACCTTCAATCGACAACATTTCATCTTTTGGTACATAAGCAACTTCTTCAATGGTCGTAAAACCTTCTTCAACAAGCAGCGTTGCAAGCTCTTCATCTACATCAAGATCCCTTACAAAACCTTCGATGTATTTCTTCATTTCTTCCTGCTCTTTATTACCTGCTTCATCAACCGTCATGACGTTCAATGTCCACTTGGTTAACTCACTCGCAAGACGGATGTTCTGACCACCACGACCAATTGCCTGAGCAAGCTGGTCTTCCTGAACAGCGATATCCATGCTTTGTTTTTCTTCATCAACCACAATGGAAACTACCTCAGCAGGTGCCATGGCATTAATAACGAATTGCGCCGGGTTATCGTCCCACAACACAATATCAACACGCTCACCGCCCAGTTCACTTGATACCGCCTGAACGCGCGCACCACGCATACCTACGCAAGCACCTACAGGATCAATTCGTCCGTCATTGGTTTTCACAGCAATCTTTGCGCGCGAACCTGGGTCACGTGCAGCTGATTTAATTTCAATCACTTCTTCACCAATTTCCGGCACTTCAATCTTGAACACTTCAATCAACAACTCAGGGCAAGTACGGCTCAATACCAATTGAGGGCCGCGTGCTTCTGGTTCAACTTCCATCAGAATGCCGCGAATTCGATCATTGATTCGCACCATTTCACGAGGAATCATATTAGAACGCGCGATAATGCCTTCCGCATTACCACCCAAATCTACAATGATGGAATCACGAGTTACTTTCTTCACCGTGCCATTCAGCATTTCGCCAACGCGATCTTGGTATTCTTCAACCACTTGCGCACGCTCTGCTTCACGCACCTTCTGAACAATCACCTGCTTGGCAGCTTGCGCAGCGATACGGCCAAACTCTACAGAGTCCACCTTCTCTTCAACATAGCCACCAATTTCTGCGCTTGGATCAATTTTCTTCGCCTGATCAAGCAGAATCTCAACACCTTCAAGCTCAATTTCATCTTCGCTTTCCACAACCAGATAAGTACGGAATGTTTCATAGTTGCCCGTTTTCCTATCAATAGAAACTCGAAATTCAGCTTCTTCGCTGTATTTCTTTTTTGTCGCAGAAGCCAGAGCCAGCTCGATTGCTTCAAAAATAATTTCTTCTGAAACGCCTTTCTCATTTGAAACGGCTTCCACAACCAAAAGTATTTCTTTACTCATGTTTCAGTTCACTCTTATAAATGGTCTTAAGTTTTTACTTCACACTGATCAAGCCAGATCATCAACAACCGTGGCTTTTTCAATATTCATTAAATCAATCACTAGGGTTTGTTCTTCAAACTCAAACGTAATTGACTTTTTTTCTACATCAACAGAAATCAGCTTACCCCTGAATTTCTTTCTGTTATCAATCGCTCGATTCAATTTCAGCCTGAGTTCCTTGCCCACATAATCCTGATACTGCTCCGGCTCAAACAACTGCCGATCAAGACCTGGTGAAGACACTTCCAAGGTATAACGACTGCTTATTGGATCTTCTACATCAAGCACTGCACTCAACTGGCGACTCACGGTTGCACAGTCTTCTACATTCACGCCTGTATCCTTATCAATAAACACTCGCAACAAGGTGTGCGTACCTTGTGATACATATTGCAAACCCCAGAGTTTCAAACCAAAGGATTCAACAACAGGCTTTATCAAGGTCTTAAGTGTTTCTGTTTTTACAGACATTTTTACGTGCTTTTTTACAAACTCTAGAAACAAAAAGTGGGCATACAGCCCACTTCAAATCGGGAACCGCCTTGCCAGAAACCGACAGTGCGCACCCACTACTGATTACTGCCAGACGAAGTTTAACTACTCAAAAAACTTCGCCTAATAAAAAGCCCCTAAAGAGGGGCTTTCCAGAATTCCTGTTTTACCAATACTCAATTCCTACATATCCATTAAGAAGTATTGGTAGCGGGGGCAGGATTTGAACCTACGACCTTCGGGTTATGAGCCCGACGAGCTACCGGGCTGCTCCACCCCGCATCAAAGGAGGGCAAATATAGGCGCTTACCCCTTCCATGTCAACCAAAGTCCCTCGCTTGAACCCTTGTAAGCCCTTTATTTTTAAGGGTTTCAGCCTTACTGGCTCAGCACATATTCCCTCATCGCCACGGTTTCTATGGCTGCCATATCAATGAACTGCTTAACATCATTGTATATGCGCAAGGCATTCGCCAAGGCAGAACCACCATCATGGGTAAAGAAGGTAGAGAACTTCAGGTCTTCATCCCTTTCCAGATGCAGGGGGACGATTGCATTAAACACGGGTGCATCAAACGCGGGGGCATCGAACGCGGCTGCATTATCCTCCAAGGCTGAAAGCACCCTATTCCGCTCATACTTACATAAAGGATGGATATCCAAAGCAAAAGGCGTGTGGGCATTAAACCAGTAATCCCAAAAGGCTTCCTTGCTTAAGCCTTTTTTCGCTTTGAAAAAAGATACCGATACCAAACCCGAAGTTGGCTCAGTCGAAGAAGCCTGTTGTGTTGAATCCAAGGGCACACTGTTTTTAACTACAAAACCCTTAACCTTAAAACCTTTTTCTTTAATGGCAGCATTCAAGGCCAGTGCTTTTTCCTTTTCCATATTCCTGATACGAATCATGGCAGCGATGACCTGCCCTTTGTCACCACTTTGCCTGTCTTTAAGTGTAAAGCTTTTAATTGCAGGTTCTCTTAACCACACAGTCACGCTTTCATTTGTTTCTGGTTTTAAGGTTTGGAAAAGGAAGTCTTTTAAGGCGGGTAAAGCATTCAAGCTTTCTGCTGATGACCACACAACAAAAACATAAGCACCGTGCTCAGGGATAGCACGAAGATGCTCGGGTAGATTATTTTTGTTGTAGGGACTGGGTTTGAAAAGTTTTGGAAACATAAAGAATATTCAATTTCTAGATTAAGAATCTTTTTATAGCGCCGGATAAATTACCGATGGTAAAGGCATAAGAGGAGAAAAATCTGCCAACTCCCCCTCATAGTCTCCATCAGCTACATTATTGATATATCTCTCATCAATATAAACACCCCTGAACTCAAAGTATTTTATCGGCTCAAGGCTTTCACTTAAAACGTCATACTGATTCTGAATCACACTAACCACATTGTCTGGGTAATACATTGATGTATCGTTCCAGTATTCCACGAGAGAAAAAGCCGTGTAGGAATCAATATCTGTCAGCATTGCTAACCTTCCATAGGAACCCAAGGGTATTTGAGGTATTGAAATCAATGGAGCAAATTCCGAAACACTTGGTTTTGATGACGCAAAAGCGCCTGGAGCAGAAAAGCGATAATATTCTGAAACCCAGTGAGACGTTCTACAGTCTTGATATGGGATTTCAACGCCATTTTCATCCCTACAAAAATATTCACTAAAACTCCGGCCAGAAAATTTCCACTGGTCAAGGGTATTGTATAGCCCAATAAAAGTAGGTTCAGAAATATCCTTTGTTGCAACCATTACCGCATCATCTTCCTGACCTAAAGGACCACGATACATCACCTGCAAATACACATCAGAAGCGTTAATTGGAATCGCTTTATCGAAACTGAACTCAACAGTTCTTGGTTCATCATCTTTATCCAAGGCTGGAAGCAAAAGTGCTGTAGACACAAGCACTTCTTCTTCAGGAGAACGACAGCTTTCCCAATTCATACCAGGTGAGCCATATTCGCCAGAAAGATTAGCTTGATAGCAGTTGTTTCTGTGAAAGCGGGCAATGGCGACCCAAAACCCAGCCGGAGAAGTATCTTCACCCGTTGATGTGGTATTTCTGATTTTCATATTAATGGTATGAAATCCAGAAACATCTTTTACGTTTTCAGTTGCATGATCAACCACAGCATAAACACCCTCATCAGGTAGTGAAATCTCGATAGATCCTCTAAAAAAATGATTAAGCATTGCTGTTGAGTAAGCAGTAGCCCTTGGAATCAGAATGCTTTGCGCCATCACATAATTAAAACTGTTCAGGGCATAAATATATCCATCAAACAAGATACCCTCTTCTTCCAGATCCTTATCAAAAATGGAATAAGTGACTGACCAGGGGTTGTTAAAGGTTTCTCCTGAGTAAGTATCGGAAACGGTGGTGCCAAGAAAGGTAACTTTCCCTGTGAGCTGCATGCTTTCTTCGGAACATAAATCTGGATAGCTAGCACACAAATCTTTTATATCTGTTTCAATTTTACTTGCCGTTGAATGATAAAGCGTAGGAGAAGGATAGGTTTCAATAGTCGCTTCGCTTCCCGTGTAAATAGTTCCGTCAGAAAAAAAGTTCTTGTTCGTGAATTCGGCAATACCGGTTTGTGACTCATTTTTCCAAAAATCTCGCGCGGTAGGAAAATCTTCATGATTCACTTCATAGTTTCCGTAATAAAGTTTATCTTCCCTCACCTTATTTCCTTCTTCATCAAAGCCTCCCCATTCCCGAGTGAAGATTTCATAAAGACTTGGATTATATACACCAACTAGAAAGGGATATTTATCGAGGTGAGAATCGTTACGCACGTGCTGGGGCTGAGCCATGTCCTGCATATGATGAACAATATGGCCTAAGGACAGGAATAAGTTTCTCCATGCCACACGCCGTTGCTGTTCACCTTGAGAAACCAGGGCTTCTTCAAAATACTCTAGTGCATCAAGGTAAGAGTTATCCTGATCATTATCAAAAGAAGCTATATTCAAGTTGTTTTCAAAGAGCCAGTCTGGAGAAGCAACGCCATGAATCTC
>JBECKS010000093.1:0-12687 GCA_040235395.1 Pseudomonadales bacterium
GGTTTTTTTGTGGTGGTTTTTTTAGCTACTTTCTTGTCAGCTGCCTTTTTAGTTGTTTTTTTTGCTTTGCTAGCTTTTGCCATAACGGAACCTTCTTTGTTACCTGAGCGCGAAGCGCTTTTTATTAAATTACTTAATAAGCCCACTCAATTTTTCCTATGTTTTCCTGAAAGTGATTGCGAACTTTGTCATCAGTGATTGTTCTATCACTTGCGTGTCACTTCATGTACAGAGGCTAATCTAAACAGGTTGATTGGGCTTTGTACACTTAAACTTCGCCGCATAATTATTGACTACCGACAACTGCTCTTCTGTCTGCAATAAGGGCTTTGCGGACATTAGCCCCTTTAAAAGAGCGGCGAATTCTAATCATCTGAATTACGTCTGGCAATGGCTTTGTTGGTGGTTTTAAACCTTAATAAGCGTGGTAAATAGGCTTTAGTCGAGTTGATGCTTATTGCTAGAATGCGCCATCTGCCAATTCGGGCTGGTATCAGCAACTGTCTTTAATCATCGGGAGCCTTATCGATGACAGAGCATAAAGTAAATCAAGCACTTAGCGCCCATCGTCTGTCACACCGTGCGAGTGAGATCGAACCTTTTCATGTTATGGAAATCATGCGCTTTGCAGAAAAGGTAGAACAGCAGGGAAGGACAGTGATTCACCTTGAATTAGGGGAGCCAAGTTTTTCAACGCCTGAACCCATCGTTGAGGCAGGCAAACGAGCACTTGAACAGGGTTTAACCCATTATACCCGAGCTGTTGGTATTGACGCGCTCAGGGAGGCGGTAGCTGATTATTATCGGAAAACCATGAATATTGATCTGGATTGGCAACGTGTTGTCATTACAGCGGGGGCCTCATCAGGTTTGCTAATGGCGCTGGCTGCAGTGCTAGATACTCAGGATGAGATTCTGTTGACTGATCCGGGTTATCCCTGTTATCCCAATTATGTTGCGCTACTGGGTTCCAGATACCGATATATAGAACTGGATGAATCAGAAGCCTTTATTCTAGGTAAGGAAAAACTGGCTTCAGCCTGGTCGGCTGACACACGAGCCTTGTTGCTAGCGAGCCCCGCTAATCCAACAGGTACACGCATGACACTTTCACAGCTGGGGGTGCTTGCCGATTTTATTCGTGAGAAGCAGGGCGCGTTCCTTGTGGATGAGATTTATCAAGGCCTGAACTACGGTGAACACAATAAACCTGAAACAGTTCTTCAGGTCGCTGATGATGCCATCGTGACCAATAGTTTTTCCAAATTTTTTGGTATGACAGGCTGGCGTATAGGTTGGTCAGTATTACCGAAGAGCATGGTGCCGGCTTTTGAAAAAATCGCCCAGAATTTGACCATTAGTCCTACCACCATATCGCAATTTGCTGCTGTTGAGGCTTTTTCTGAAGACACATTAAGGATTGCCGAAGAACGCAGACAGGCATTTCAGCAGCGTAGGGATTTTCTTGTGGAAGCGCTTCGCAGGCTGGGCTTTGGCATTCAGCATGCGCCACAAGGTGCGTTTTATATTTATGCCAACATTGAATCCTTTTCTGATGATAGCCAGGCTTTTTGTATGGATTTGCTGGAAAAAGCAGCGGTAGCTATTACGCCGGGAATTGATTTCAGTGCAAGTCAGCAAAAACGTTATGTTCGTTTTGCCTATACCGCTGACATGGAGCAGTTGCAGGAAGCTGTACACAGGATTGAGCAATACCTTAACAAGGTAGCCTGACGTGCTTTTTCCAGCTGAGTTGGAAAGTGGGCGATTGGTCCGTCGTTACAAACGTTTTCTTTGTGATGTGCAGACGGATACAGGTAAACAAATTACCATGCATTGTCCAAACACCGGTTCAATGAAAAATTGCGCTTATGAAAATGCAAGGGTCTGGTATTCAAAGAGCAACAACCCTAAAAGAAAATATCAACACACCTGGGAAATAATAGAAGACCCTTCTGGAAACAGAATCGGTATCAACACCCATCTTGCCAATAAACTTGTGGTTGAAGCGCTAGAGCAAGGAAAGATAGCAAGTCTCAAGAATTTTAAAACGCTACGAACAGAAGTGCCTTACGGTGAAGAGAAAAGTCGTATCGATATTCTGCTTGAAAGCAAAGATAAAAAACTGAATTACATTGAAGTAAAAAGTGTGACCTTACTTGAAGATGATGCTTGGGGATATTTTCCTGATGCGGTTAGTACACGTGGACAAAAACATTTGCGTGAATTGATGACAGTGTGTGAACAAGGACATGATGCAACGCTTTTTTTCTGTGTTCAGCACGAAGGAATCAGCAAAATGAAAGCAGCAAGTCACATTGATAAGGAATATGCAGAATTATTGAACCAAGCTCAGCAGCACGGTGTAAAAATACTTGCCTATAACTGCCATATCGATTCAAAAGGTATTTACCTGAATAAGGAAATTCCTTTTATTTAGATTGGAATGCTATTTGCTGAATATATCTGTGTTCGCTTTTTCAAGTACTGTAGCGTGTTGCGGAATAGCAAGTCTTGGTCCAAATTGAGAAACAACGTGGCCAGCGGAAAGACAGGCAAAGGTGCCCGCTTTTTGAAAATCGTAGCCCTCACATAAAGCGTAAAGAAAGGCACCTGCAAACATATCGCCAGCACCGTTGGTATCAACGGCTTTCACTTGTTCAGACTGAATATTGAAACTGTTGTTTCCATCAAATACCAAGGCGCCCTTTGAGCCCAAGGTGATTGCGAATTGATTGCAGATAAGTTTCAGTGCTTCGCTGGCGTCTTCAATGGAATTGGTTTCGCTCCAGCTCATGGCTTCTTCTTCGTTGCAAAACAGTAAATCCACACCTTGACCTAGCATTTCACTTAGCTGGGGTTTAAAAAATTTCACCATTGCCGGGTCTGAAAATGTCAGTACGGTTTTACATGCATGCTGTTCTGCGAAAGTTTTTGCCTGTATTGCCGCATGTCTTCCGGTGTCTGATGTACAAAGATAACCTTCCATGTAAAGAAAGCGTGATTGTTTTAATGCATCACGATCCAGCTCGTTTTCACTGAGGGTTTCAGAAATAGCCAGATAGGTATTCATGGTTCTTTCTGCATCAGGTGTAATCATGACGACACAGGTACCTGTGGGCAGTTCATCATGGTGTTGGCTTGGTGAACATTGAACGCCAGCAGTCTGCATGTCGTTTACAAAGAAATGTCCAGCTTCGTCTTTAGCGGTTTTACATGAATAGAAGTTTTTGCTACCAAAATTGCTTGCAGCAAAGATGGTGTTAGCAGCAGAACCACCACTGGCGCGTTTGGTTTTTATCTGTTGTTCGCCAATCGTGCTGAGTACCTTAGTCTGGTTTTCGGGTGGTACCAGTGTCATCTGTCCTTTTTCTATGTGGTGCTCAAGCAGGAAGCTATCGCTTACCTCGAGTTCAATATCTACTAGTGCTGCACCGATACCGTAAATGTCAAAGTTTTTCATTTATGATTCTCTCAATAATGTAATTGCAACAATGTCTTGTTGATGAATGTTATTGGCTAGGCCTTTTATGAGGCATCTGCTGGCTGAAAAAAGCAAAAACGCATATTATGCAAGCCTTCACTTAAGGGCAAGTCACCTGAACGCTTGTAGCAATTCACATCGGTATTTCCAGCATTATGGCAAAATCCAGAAAAACCACGTCAAAGAAGAAATCTTCGCCAAAATCTTCAGCGAAGGCCGTGAAAAAGAAAGCTTCTGGAAAGAAAACCCGCACCAGAAATAAAAAAAGTTCATCGTCGAAATCCTTGTGGATACTGGCGCAGCCAATGCTGGTATTTATGTCGGGTATATTTATTCTCGCAATGGTTTTATGGGTTGCATATCTTGATGCAGAAGTCAGGGAAAAATTTGAAGGCAAACGTTGGGCTTTGCCCGCAAAAGTTTATTCAAGACCGCTTGAGCTTTATGTTGGTTTGCATATCAGACCCTCTGATCTCATTAGTGAATTGAGAAATCTTCATTACAGGCAGAAGGAAAGTAATCAGTCTCTGGAGTCGGGTGAGTTTCGTTATCAGGTGAGTGCTGCCAATGAAATGAAACTTTCGATTCACACACGTGGTTTTAATTTTTCTGACGGAGAGCAGGCAGAAGAGCAAGCTGATTTTTTTCTCAAGAATAATGTGGTTACAGGATCAAGCCATGCAATTCTGAGACTGGAACCACAGTTAATTGGTGGCATTTACCCGAGACACAATGAAGACAGGGTATTAATCAAACTTGAGCAGACACCTCCTTATATGATTGAAACCCTTGTGATTGTGGAAGACAGGGATTTCTTTAATCACTATGGCGTTTCACCGAAAGCTATTGCACGCGCTGCCTTTGTTAACCTTGTGAGTGGAAGCTACCGGCAAGGTGGAAGTACGCTCACTCAGCAGCTTGTGAAAAATTTCTATCTTTCAAATGAAAGAAAACTGTCACGTAAGATTAATGAAGCCATGATGGCTTTGCTACTTGAATTGCATTACAGCAAGAATGAAATCCTTGAAGGCTACCTGAATGAAGTCAATCTTGGTCAGAATGGGAAGTTTGGTATTCATGGATTTGGTTTGGCAGCGCAACATTATTTTGGTCAGGATATAGAGAATCTTGATGTCCACCAGATAGCTTTGTTAGTGGCACTTGTAAAAGGTCCTTCCTATTATGAGCCGCGACGAAATCCTGAGAGAGCCCTGGAAAGACGAAATCTTGTGATTGATTTAATGGTTGATAATGGTTTTTTGACAGAAGCAAAAGGTGATTTGTATAAACAGAAAGGTTTGGGTTTAACCGAAAGCTCGATTTTAAAACATAAGCAGTTTCCAGCTTTTCTTCAGTTGGTGAGTAAGCAGCTGCAATCAGATTACAGCAGCGAAGATTTGCACTCAGAAGGTTTGAGAATTTTTACAAGTTTTGATCCGCTCGTGCAGGAAAAAGCGGAAGCGGCTATCACTGAAACCATTGGACGTTTGCGAAATGATTCTGCACCGGCATTGCAAGCTGCTATGTTGGTTGCGTCGCCAGAAAATGGCGAAGTGCTTGCTTTAGTAGCCGGCGCGGATGTGAGAAGTGCTGGCTTTAACAGGGTCTTGGAAGCCAGACGCTCTATTGGTTCGCTTGTTAAGCCTGCAGTTTATCTAACTGCCTTGAAAACGGATCAATATCATTGGGCTTCATTGCTGGATGATTCAGAAATCTATGTTGATCGCAGAGGTCGTGTTGAAAATGTAGAGAGTGAGCAGGATGCCTTGCGTTTGAGTGAAGATGACAACATCTGGTCGCCAAGAAATTTTGATAAAAAGGTACACGGCCTTGATGGCAAGGTTTCAATGATTGAAGCGATGTCACGTTCCTATAATCAGGCAACAGTGAGATTAGGTTTGTCTATTGGCGTTGATGAGGTGATTTCTACACTCAAACAACTTGGGCTTGAGCAAAACCCTGAAGCCTATCCTTCCCTGTTGTTAGGAACGCTGGAACTAACACCCTTTGAAGTGACGCAAATGTATCAAACGATTGCCAGTGGTGGTTTTAATACACCCTTAAATGCGATTAGAGAAGTACAGGCTGTTGATGGTACTTTACTAAACCGTTATCCCTTCAAGCTTGTGCAGGTGCTGGATAGTGAAAATGCCTATTTGATTCATGCTGGTTTGCAACAGGTGGTGAAGACAGGTACCTCTGTTTCCCTGAATAAGTATCTGGACAGTGAACTAGGGCTCGCGGGAAAAACAGGTACTGGAAATGAACAGAGGGATAACTGGTTTGTGGGTTATGCAGAAAACCTTCTAGCAACGGTATGGGTTGGGAATGATGACAATAGCCAGACACCTTACACAGGAGCGAGTTCAGCCTTGAAAGTATGGACGCATCTTGCAATTAATTATCCTTTGCAAGCCAATCAACATCCCAAACCTGATTCTGTTAGTTGGGTCTGGATAGATGTTGATGAGCAGAAGCTTGCAAATGAAAGTTGTGAGCGAGCTGTTTATGTTCCACTTAAGCAGGCTTTGATTCCTACCGAAAAAGCCACTTGTGTGCACGGCAAGTCGGGTGGTTTTAAACGTTTATTTGGGTTTTAATGCTTAATAAGTTTTTCAGGATTAAGTTCTGGGTTTTTTAATGTTTCAGATTTTTTTTCGCCATCATTACATTGTTATTTTTTTAATTGGTTTTCTGGTTTCCTGTACAAATCTTGAGAGAGTGGG
Source organism: Pseudomonadales bacterium (assembly GCA_040235395.1). Lineage (GTDB taxonomy): Bacteria > Pseudomonadota > Gammaproteobacteria > Pseudomonadales > JBECKS01 > JBECKS01. The sequence continues at coordinate 6,211 of JBECKS010000093.1, forward strand.
TGATAAAGACGATGCCTTGGCCTACTCAATTAAAGAAGCACCAGCAGTAGAATATCAAGGAGGCTTCCAAAGCCTGCAGGGAGTGAATCCTGCCGTGAGCGCTTTGTTGTCTCAAGCTTATCAGCATGAACTCAACATGGAATATGACTTGGCGATTTCCAAACTGGAACGTGCGCTTAGGATTTCTCCGAATGCGCCACAAGTACATTTGCAATTGGCGAGCGTGCGCTTGAAGCAGAATCAGGCCTATGAAGCCTTGCAGATAGCGCTTAAGGGGCAGTCTTTATTGAGTGATAAAAGTCAGGATCTGGTAAAGCCTTTCTGGCGTTTAATTGGTGACTGCTATACAAACATGGGGCAAAGTGCCAAAGCTTCAGAAGCTTATAAACACCTTTAATTCCAGCGTTTTATTCATTCACAACGAGATAGCGACCGCTCGCTTTGGCTATGGTATTCCTGCCTAGCTGAAAGGCTTCAATATCAAGATTCACAACGCGTCTTCCCACTTTGCTTGCAGTGACCTTTGCAAAAGTATCTACATCCTTCGGAGCGCTAAGAAATTCCATGAAGAAACTAGCGCTATTGCATTGTTTCAGTTCTGGATAGATGTCTAATAGGTAGGCGCTACCAGCACACTCAAGAAAGCCGAGGAAAATCCCTCCCTGTAAGGCTCTTGTCATGGGGTTGCCCATGTGCCTTTCAGCGAATGGTAATTTGATGATGCGTTCACCGTGTTCGTTTTTGCCGACTTCCATTTCCAGATCATTTGCGTAAGGAACGATATCAAAAATCGGATGCGACTCTTTGTTAAATTCCATTTGTTCAACAATATTCTTCTGGATTTCTATACCGGTTACCAAAGGCGGCGCTTCGCTGGGTGTGCCATCTGCATTGAATCGGCTTGGTGCTTGCATGAAAACTGAGTGAAAGGCCAGAACAGGTTTGCTTTCGTCACTTTGCCATGCCTTGCCATCAACGAAATATAGATCGCCCTTTTGTAGATAGGGTTTGCATTCCACGATGATGTCGTGTTTTTCATTGGCTGGTAGCAGGCTGTCAATTCGTAAGTCCAGAGTCACAATAGGAGAGAATTCGGATTTCACACGCATCACCGAAAAACCCGCTGCGGCATCCAGGATAGCGGTAATGGGGCCAAGGTGCATGGCACCAGTAACAGGATTGCCAATAAAAGCCTCGTTAAATGGTATCTTGAGCCGGGTTCGGAAATCATCGAAGGCTTCGACGAACTGTTGTCCGATATGTAGGCCCATAGGGTGACCGATGGCTGAGGGAGGCATCACGAGTTTTTCTTTGCTATTCATTTTTTTTCCAGCTGGTTGCCTGATATTAAGTAATTTTAAGCAGGCGAAAGTATGCATTGATGGCTAAAACTTTCAATCCAGTTAAACCTTTCAATCAGTCATTATGTCTTTCTTCTTGCAAGCAGGGCTTTGGGCTAGGGTCTCTAAGTGTTTGCTGCTACTATCTTCACCTTTCTGTAGTTTGAATTTGATTACTCTTTCAGGAGCGCAGCATGCTGAAGCTTGTCTATCTTTTATTCGTCGCACTCAATGTGTGGTTTGCCTATAACCTCTATCACCCCAATTTCAAGAGCAAGCGGATGATGGCGCCAAGTTTTGTGGCGGGGTGGTTAGTAGGGGAGCTAGCTTTCTTTGTAGTGCTATTTCAGATTGTGTTAACCATCTTTTTCATTCAAGCGGGTGTAGTGGCTGGCTTTTTCGGCAATATTGCCCTGGTTGCCAATGTGGCTGCCTGGTTTTTCTACGTGCAGTTCTATCTGGCTGCTTCCGATACGCCCTATGTTTTCGAAGATGCCCTCAAATCCACCTATGGCAAGGATTATCAGAATCAGATACCTCAGGATGTGCTAAGGAAGATTCCTGAGAGCGTTAATATTGAGCGATTATTGAAACCATTTTCTCTTGATCTACCCGATGTGGAGCGAATCAGGAATGTTCAGTTTGATGAGCAGGATGGTGTTCATCTTCGTCTGGATATTTATCGTAAGAAGGGTGAGAGCTATAGCTGTGATAGTAAAAAGCCTGTTTTATTCCAGATTCATGGAGGGGCATGGACCTATCGATTGGGTAGCAAGGATGAGCAAGCACGACCCTTAATGAACCATATGGCGAGTAATGGCTGGATATGTGTAAGTATTAACTATCGTTTGAGCCCACAATTTCAGTTCCCTGCGCACATCATAGATTGCAAGAAGGCATTAGTGTGGGTAAAGGAGCATATCGCTGAGTATGGTGGGGATCCTGAGTTTATCGTTGCCACGGGCGGTTCAGCAGGTGGGCATTTATCATCTTTGCTTGCATTAAGTGCTAATGACCCGGCCTTTCAACCAGGTTTTGAAAATGAAGACACAACAGTTCAGGGCTGTGTGCCTTTCTATGGTGTTTACGATTTCACCAATGCTAATGGCTTGCATGCCAATAATGGCTTAACAGGTATGTTGCAGAAGTCTATTTTCAAGAAGCCCATTAAAGGTAATGAGGAGCTTTATCGGCAGGCGTCTCCTATCCACAGAATTCATAAGGATGCACCGCCCTTTATGGTCATTCAGGGGGATGCTGATACCTTGGTGAGTGGCCCCGAAGCGGCTTACTTTGCAGCTCATCTCGCGGATGTTTCTTCACAGCCAGTGTGTTATGTGGAGCTTGAAGGCGCTCAGCATGCTTTTGATATTTTTGTTTGCCTGAGAAGTGAATACTGCAAGTTTGGCGTGCAGAAATACCTTAGCTATCTGCATCAGCAATATCTGGCAAAAAAAGCAGCTTAAAAAACGGATTATTCTTTATCAGGAGCGAATTCAGGCCAGCGGTCTTCAGGCCATGCCTGAATCTCGAGATCGGGTTTTTCTTTTGGGTCAGGAATAGGCCAGGAATCACCCCAGAGGCTCCCTCCGCCATCAACCTTGATGGTTTCTCCTGTAATGAAATCCGCAGCGGGTGAGAGTAAAAAGCAAACTGCTGTTGAGATTTCTTCTGGTTTTCCAAGTCGTTTTGCAGGAATAACACGCCATGCTGCTTCCACAATGCCAGGTGGATAATTATTCATGCCGCTGGAAATGATGGTGCCAGGCGCTACGCAGTTCACCTGAATATTATTGGCAGCCCATTCCACGGCAAGTGTTTGCGACATATTTACAATACCGGCTCTGGCAGCGCCTGTGTGAACCATGCCAGGAAAACCGCGCCACATATCAGCAACGATGGTGACAATCTTGCCACCATTCGCCAGCATCCATTTATGGGCAGCTGTTGAACACATATTCCATGTGCCATTGAGGTTGGTGTCTATGACGGCTTTCCAGCCGCGTTCATTGATTGCCTGTGCAGCAGTAAAGAACTGACCGCCACCATTATTAACAAGATAATCAATGCGACCGAATTTTGCGAGAACATCATCAAAGAGTTTTTCAACTTGTTCCAGTTCTCTAATGTTAACGGTCATGGGGATGACGTCGGCATTGTAATCTCGACTAAGTCCCTTAGCGGCAGGAATCAGTCTTTCCATTTTTCTTGATGCAATGACTACCTTTGCGCCACCTCGAGCTAGCTCTTCAGCAATACTCAGCCCGATACCTGTGCCGCCGCCAGTGACAATGGCGACTTTATCCTTAAATAGATCTTCCCTGAAAATGGATTGCATAGTTAGAGTCCTGCGCAGTTGTAGGTGGCAATGGTTCTTTTGCTTGTTTCATCAACAAGATAGATGTTGTAATTTTTTTTCCGTTTTGGGCTATATTGGCTACACGCAAGTTCTACGGTTGTACGCAATTCATCTTGTGTCAGACCGCTCTTGACTTGTTTGACTACAGTACGTTGATAGATGTCTTTAGTGGCGTGTTCAAGGTCTGTTTTTTTGTAGCCTTCCCTGAACTTGATATTGATTTTAGGGCGTTCATCTTCAGGAACTTTAACAAACTTGATGCCGGGAAGGTTATCCGACGTCGATTCCTGTTCGGCTTCAGGTTTGTCAATATCATTTTCAGTTGTAGTATCAGTTTTTGTTTCTTCTGAACTTGAAGTGCTGGTGGATGAAACTCCTTCCTCGGCTATTGCTGTGAAAGAAGACAGAAGCGCAACACCACAAATAAGCGTGAGGAAAAGATATTTTAGTTGTTCAAACTTGTTTTGATGGTGAATAGAGAGAATTACTGACTTCATAAAAAAGCCCTCGAACAGTAATGGACAAATTTCCCATCCTTCACTGGTTATGTCGTTAAAATTTATCCAGAATAGCGTCCATTTTACTCGGTGTAGAAGATAAAACTATGTTTTTATGCAAAATCGAAGAGATACCTGAGTCTGCATCAAAAGGTTTCAAGTTAGACCAAGACAGGCTTGTATTTGTTGTAAAGAAAGATGGAGAAATCTTTGTTTACGAAAACAGCTGCCCGCATTTGGGTATTCCCCTTGAAATGATGCCAGACCAGTTTCTAGACTTAGACAAGGAATTTATTCAATGTTCCACTCATGGCGCATTATTTCAGATAGAGTCTGGCTTCTGCGTTGCGGGGCCTTGCTCTGGCGCTAGCTTGCGGGCGCAAGCCTTTGAAATCAGGGGTAATGAACTCCATCTTGCTTAAATAAGTGATTTTTAGAAATCCACTTTATCCTGTGTTAATCGACGAGCTTCTTTCTGTGCTTCTTCCCAGTTTTTAAGTGGAAAACGCCCGTGCAGGGGTGAAACCCTTGAGCCAAATTGCGCGGGAAGCAGAGGTATCCATGACATCAAACGAGTGACGATATTGAGTCGTGTTGCAACCCTGAATTCTTCCAGACTGTCATCATCAAAACCACCAAGCATTGAAGTGAACAGATAAAACATGGGAGAGATAAGGAAAAAGATACCAACAAGAATAATGCCATCTCTGGCGGATTCCGTGTCAAAAAAAGCTCTGATGAACACGCTTACAAGAAAAACAAGCATCATCACCAGTAAAGGTGTGATGACACTTTGCCACCAGGAAATTTCAAGTTTGAGAATAAAACGAGACAGTAGTAACCATGAAAGAACACAGCGAGTGCCTGCCGCAATCATGTACGCGTAGAGCACGCCATAGACTGCATATTGAGGGACAAAATAAAGCAGAAGGATAATTCGAAGGCAGTGATCGAAAAGATTTACCGCCGTAAATAATTGAGGCTTTCCCACACCTTTAAAGGTTTCGTCTGGAAGTGCGCTTAAAAACTCAATGGTTCCAAAAACAACGGCAAGCCCAATGTATTGGCTAGCGGAAGACCACTGCTCTGGCATGAGTATGCTCGCTATGTTTTCCCCAAGAATCAGGAAATAAGGAAGAACGCCACCCACAAACATTAGTGACCACTTAATTGCCTGATCAATATAATGACTGCTTAGTGTATGGCAGCCTTGTGTATAAGCTTCAGAAATACTTGGTAGTAGGTTGCTGTAAAGTACGTAACCGGGACCACGGATAAGCAGGTTAGCACCAAGAGCAATCGCTAGCAGGGAAGTCAGTTCAAGATAATTGTTTAACCAGATGCTCATGATAATGGGTAAAGCAAAACCGGAGAGCATGGGTGCGATTGCGCCTGGTGTATAGCGCAAGCCAAAGGATAAGGATTTTTTTACTACCTCTGCATCAAAATGCGCAGAAAACGTTGCCTTGAGTGAAAATCCGAGTGTTTTGAAAATTAAAATAGACACTAGAATATAAATCCAGCTTCCAATAAATGCAGGAACAATATCGCCAAGGGATAACCCCATAACTTCACCATACACAGGATTAGCGAGTCCCCAAGAACGAATAAAAATCATTGCAACAAATGAAAAGAGTGCAGAAATAGGAATCGGAAGCACCCAGGTAAGGATCATCAGGTCATAGCGTTGAAGTGCCCTGAATATATTATGAAAGACAGCGGCAAAACCAGGGAATTGTGTTAGTAGTTTAAAAATAATAATCCATGTAAGGAAAGCATAAGCTGTGTCTGGTGCCATGCCAGCTGTTGCAGATACAAGAAGTGAAATCTGGATGATGCCTGAAAGTAATTGAAACCAGATGTAGAACTGTACGTATTGCATTGCCTTTGCCGGATTCTTGATACGGTACTCAGCAAAATATTTAATCATCGCGATGCCGGTGCCGAGATCGAAAATTGTAAATAGCATACTGAAAGCACCGTTTACCCAGGATGTCATGCCAATGGATTGAGGAAAGGGAACAACATAGTTCAGTGCAATGGCAGCAAAAAACAGAATGGGAAGCACGCTTAAGTAAATGCAGGCAACAACCATTTGAAAGCCAGCCAGCGGTCTGATGAATCCAACCTGTTCCCATTGTTCAGTTGATTTTGCTATCTCGCCAAAAACCAGTTTGTTCAGGCGATACTGTAATGCTGAGATAAATGCAAAAACCGGATTAGGTGATTGCATTCTCTTTTTCCAAATCGCAAGACGTTGATTCTTTACTTCTTCGTAATT
>JBECKS010000116.1:0-4124 GCA_040235395.1 Pseudomonadales bacterium
TTGCTCGACCTTATGATTGTAAGAATGATTGACAGCGTAAAAATGAAACCCTTCGCCAAGAAAATCGTTATGCAACTGGAAGGTGTTATCCAGAAAACCGCTAATGCCTTGGTGCATAAGGTCATCCTTAAACTCAGTAATAAGGAACTATCGCCTTTAGTGAATTACCTGCGCTCCCTCGAAGTAGAAATTGAAGGTCAACGCTACCTATCATTTTCCCTCGATGCCTTTGCCGAAAAAGCACTCAAGCAAGCTCATATCGATATTCAAGGTGATAACCTGAAAGCCGCGCGTGATAATTTCCATAAAAGCATGGAAAACGTACTCGATCAGGGCTTATTTATTTTCTACAAGGAACCCATGTCCATGCTGAAGCTTGGTTTTGTGATGCGCAAGATTGTGGATGTGGGCTATACCGCAATCCATGCGGCTATACACCCAGCCATTAACAAGATTATTCATGGTATGGATATTGATGAGTTGGAATCCTTGAAGATGTATGTGGATAGTATGACGGTTGAGGTTGAGGGAAGGGATGTTTAAGAATAGTTTGTAAATTTAAATGGATTTTAATATGAAAAAATTAATAACTTACACACTTATTCTTTCAATTTGTTCATGCTCTGCATTTAACAAAATAGATGTCAATAATCAGAAGAGTATTAATAAACTAATTAAAAAAGAAAAAACTGTAGAGATTGAGACAACAAGCTTTAGCATTTATCAGGTAAAAATTAATAAATTAGAAAATGGCATAATTCATACTGATGAAAAGTCATTTAAGATTGATGAAATCAAAGAAATTAAATTATATACGCCAGAAAGAGATCACGCGATTAAATTTGCAGCAGGAACAGCTGCTGCTGTAGCTGCTGTTGGCGTTGTTCTATATATTTTTTCTGTTAGCATGGATAATCTGGTCGATGATATGACTGGGCAATCAAGGAAAAAATAATAATTTTTTTATTTTATATTGTTAATAGGTAATTTTTTATGAACAAATTTAAACTATCAATTTTTTTATTTTTACTATCTTTTTTTGAACCGGTTTCATCAAATGAACTTGATCATCCATTCGATGTCCATCAGCAAAAAATTGTAAATAAGATTGAATTTATGGAGGGATGTAAAAAGGAAAATATTAAATTTACATGTTTGACTCATAGTGAGTTAAAAGTTTGTTCAGAATATGGTGTTGATGCATGCGGAATTAAATATATTTATTCATACCAACTAAATAATTGGATTCAAACTGAAAGTGAGTTAGAAAGTAAGTCAATTATAAAGTAAGTTTTTAAAAACCAGCGATGAGAGAAAACATTCCCTTCGACCTTAAACTTATCTGGATACTTTCCTTTGGTAGCCTTGCCGTTGCTTTTCCTTTCTATAGTTTTCTGGTTTTTGGATTAGATTTTAATCGCGAATCCACTGCTGATATTTTTGCAACCCATGCGGCTTTTGCTTACTGGTTAGGAATGGGGGCTGCCTTTTCGCCATTGCCTGGTTTAAAAGACTGGGCACGCATCGATAGATTAAAGTATGTGTGCCTGGCATTTATGTTGGCTTCGTATTTAACCCATGTGAGTTGGGAATTAATCTGGCTGATTTTTCACGAAGCCATTTTCAATGCCAAAGATGAAATGTGGGCTTACCCGTGGTGGGCGTATATTGATGGTGGCGATATTCGTTACTTTGAGCCTGAAGCTAATTTTTTGATGATTGAAGTGTTGTCAGTAATAAATGGTTCCATTGGTTTAACGGGTTTATATCTGTTAAAGAAATCCGATTATAAAAACCTCTTGGGTATTCTCTTGTGTATGTCGACAGGCGTGACCCATACCGTGCTCACCTGGTATTACTACGGTACAGAGTTCCTCACAGGTTTTGAAAGTGTGAACACAGCAAGCTTTAATGATTTATGGATTAAATTCATTTTGTTGAATGGGCCATGGTTGGTGTTTCCCTGGTTTGTTCTGTATTGGGGTTATACCTTGTTACAAAATCGACATGCATCCTGATTTATAGGAGGAATTTATGAACAGTGAAGAGCTTAGGGCGCAACAGGCGCCATTGAAAAATCTTTATAAAGAAAATCCTAGGGCAGCGTTTATTACCTTACATGCTGAAGGAAATTTAGGTGAAGGTGTAGCGTGTAGTGTTGATACGGGCAATGCGCTCGTTGAGGCAGGGCTACATCAGGCAACAGGTGGTTCAGGCTTGCAGGCCTGTTCTGGTGATATGTTACTTCAGGCTTTGGTTGCTTGTGCTGGTGTTACGCTATCTGCCGTTGCAACTTCATTAGAGATTCCTATTAACGATGCAGTGATTCGTGCAGAAGGTGATCTGGATTTTCGAGGAACCTTGGCTGTTTCTAAAGAAGCGCCTGTGGGTTTTAGTGATGTGAGACTGATTTTTAAGATTGATAGTTCAGCACCATCTGAAAAGATTGAGAAACTGATTGAATTGACTGAACGTTATTGCGTGGTGTTGCAAACATTAAAAACGCCACTGGATGTGAAGACAATCATAAATTCTTAACGAAAAAAAGTAGATTTTTTTAAATAAAAAATGAGAAAAATATGAAAAAAACTTCAATATTTTTGAGTGGGTTTGTTTTTGGAGTCCTTGTAGCATCGATTATCCCAGTGTTTGCAAAAAATAATGTTGATGAAAATCTTCCAGTAGAGCAAATGAGGGCAGTTGTCGATGTATGGAATATCGTAAAAAGAAATTATGTTGATCCTGTAGATGACGACGTTTTAGCAAAAGCCTGTATTTCAGGAATGGCTGAGCGAGATAATCATTCATCACTTTTGAGTGATGATGATTTTAATGCTTCGTCTATAGCGTCTGGAAATTTTGCTGCTATTGGTCTTCAACTTACTAGACGGTTTGATAATTATGTTGTGCTGTCTGCAGTCACTTCTGGCCCTTCAGAAAAGGCTGGAATAGAAACGGGTGACATTTTGATTGAGATTGATGGGGAGTCTTTAGACGGGTTGAAATTATCCGAAGTCGTGATGTTACTTCGCGGTAAACCCGGGACCAAGGTTGCTGTAAAATTAGCAAGAAAAGGTGAAAGTGCTCCAATTGAAAAGCTTCTTGTTAGGGAAATAATAAAGGTGAATCCAGTTCATGCTCGCCTGTTACCAAATGATCTGGTCTATTTAAAAATCGAAAGCTTTACAGCAGATTCTAAAGAATTAGTAAAAAAATCAATCCACAAAGCGCTTGGTAATGCTCAAGCTAAAGGTTTTATTATTGATCTTAGAAATAATCCAGGCGGTCTGCTTGATAGTGTCATTGATGTCACTAATCTCTTTGTGAATGATGGTAAAATACTTGCACTAAATGGTAGGGAGGGTTCAGATGTTCGTACCTTTTCAGCAAATGGTCATGCGCTTTATGATAAACAACCAATAGTTGTACTTGTTAATTATGGCACTGCATCCGGATCGGAAATTCTAGCGGAAGCACTTAGGACACATAATGGCGCAAAAGTGCTAGGTGAAAAAACCTTCGGAATGGGAACAATTCAAAATGTTATTGCTTTAAATAGTAAAATGGCTTTAAAAATTACAACAGCGAGATGGGAGTCTGCAAGCGGTCAGATATTAGAAGACAGAGGCATTGTTCCTGATGCTGTTCTCCCGCATCAAAATGATAGACATGATTTTGACCATGATGAATGGATAGCGCGGGCGGTTTTGGAATTACCTAATGACAACAACTGATATTTTCCTGGGTTTTTTTAGTAACGATTAAGCCGGTGAATAATGAAAGTATTACATCTCGGTTCTGAGCTCACCTGGCGTGGTGGCGAACAACAGCAGTTTTATCTAATCTCTGCACTTAAAGATAATGTGGGTTCAGGCGTAGAAAGTATTGTCGGCTGTCGCCCCAGTAGCGAAATGGCAAAGAAATGCCAGCAATTCAATATTCCTTATCATCGTATTGATTTTGGTGGCGCTCAGATTCAAGCAGCCCGTGCCATTAAACGTATATGCAAACAGGAAAACATCGATTTAATTCATTGCCATACCGCACGCGCCCATGGTGCTGCCTATAAAAGTGCAGCGCTGTTTGGAAATCGAACACCTATCATCGTGAGCAAGCGCACGGAT
>JBECKS010000126.1:0-12795 GCA_040235395.1 Pseudomonadales bacterium
AGAACGCTTTTATAGTCGTCGCATAATTTTCTTAAGGTGTTATGGAACTGTTGAGAAGGAATCACGCAGTTCATGTTGCCAGCAACGGGTTCAATGATGACTGCTGCAATCTGCTCACCAATTTCTGAAAAAACTTTTTCAAGTTGTTCTGTATCGTTGTAATCAAGGGTGATGGTGTGTTGCGCTAAATCAGCTGGCACACCAGGCGAGGTGGGAACACCTAATGTGAGCGCACCAGAACCTGCTTTTACTAAGAGTGAATCGGCATGACCATGGTAACAACCTTCAAATTTTATAATTTTGTCGCGACCGGTATAACCACGCGCAAGACGAATGGCGCTCATGCAGGCTTCGGTGCCTGAACTCACCATGCGAACCATCTCTATGGAAGGCATGATGTCGCAAACTTTATCAGCCATTTCCGTTTCAATTTCCGTTGGTGCACCAAATCCTAAACCTTTTTCCAGTGCGGCTTTTACAGCATCAAGAATGGCAGGGTTTGAATGACCAAGAATCATTGGTCCCCAGGAAGCGACATAATCGATGTAGGCATTGTTATCTTCATCGTAAAGATAAGGACCTTTACCTGACTTGAAAAAAATCGGGTCGCCACCGACACCTTTGAATGCGCGCACAGGTGAATTAACACCGCCAGGAATATGTTGTTGAGCCTGAGTAAAAAGCTCGGAAGAGTGGGTGTAGTGACGTTCGTCAGTCATAGGAAACCTGAGTCATTTAATTAAATAGATTTGAAAATTGTTGAGCTCTTGATTCAATATTTTCTGCTGAAAATAAGCCGTTAATCACGGCAAGGGCATCAACCTGTGCATCGATAAGCGAGCAAGCATTATCAAGGGTGATGCCACCAATAGCAACCAAGGGCAGGCTGCAAACCTTTTTCACTTCGGCAATACAGTCGATGGAAGCCAATGGCGCTTCACTTTTTGTTTGGGAGGGAAAGAATCTGCCTAGACCAATGTAGGAAGCCCCTTGTGTCTGCGCCTGTTGTGCAAGCAATGGTAAGTTATGACAAGTGACACCAATGAGGCAGGTTTCACCAAGTAGGCTTCGTGCTTCCTTGATTGCTGAGTCACTCTGACCAAGATGTACACCGTGGGCACCTACTTTCTTACAAAGAAGTGGGTCATCATTAACGATGAGTGGTTTTTGAAAATGCTTGCAGATTTCTAAGAGTAAATCAGCACGCTGTTTTTTGTCGTTAGCATTTGAAGTTTTATCACGGTATTGCAGCACCTGCATGCCACCTTTGAAAGCAGCTTCTACATCATCAGCGAGTTGCTGTTGTGAAAGTGCATCGTGATGAGTGATGCCGTAAAGACCGTGAATAATTTTTCCCATTGTTTTGTTTTACGAACCTTATGAACGATTAGGAAACAATTGATGCTTACCGAGTGCATAGCCATTTTGTATGGACATGAACGTAAAATCGAGGGCGTTACCGACAGATTCCTGGACACTTTTGTCTTGCACCAGGTTTGCGGCAATGGCACTGCTTAGTGTGCAACCTGAACCATGATAGCTGTATTGCAATCGTGCATTACTGAACTCATGCATTTGCAAGTTGTTATCACTGCTAAGTTGGAAAAGCCAATGTTGTACCTGAGGGCTTTCAAGGTTTGCATGGGTGCCCGTAATCACCAGATGTTGCAATCCTGTTTCAAGAATCTCGCGCACAAAATTTTCTGGATTTTCGTCGCTTTCCTTGCCGGACAAAGCACTAAATATTTTTGAGGCTTCTGGGAAATTGGGTGTGCAAATAAATGTGAGCGGCAAAAGTTGTTTGCACAGGCTTTCAACAAAATCCTTTTGTTTAACTTCACTGCCTAAACCGCTTGAAAGCACAGGATCCAGAATGACAGGAACATCTTTATTGCTGTTGATGCTGACGCTTTCGATAATTTTTCTGACACATTGAATCTGGTCTATGTCTGCCAGCATACCAATCTTGATGGCATCGATATGAATATCTTTGTTGAGCAATTCAGCTTGTTGCAATAAAAAATCATCGGGGGTTTTGTGAATACCTTTAATGCCTTTGCTGTCTTGTATGGTATTGAGTGTGATAAGAGGAAGACAATGCACATGATGTCTTGACAGGGTTTCAATGTCTGCTTGAATGCCTGCGCCACCACTGGGGTCATTTCCAGATAAACAGAGTATGGTGGGTTTTGCGGGTAACATATTTTAGAAAGGCCTTACTACCACCATGATGACAATGATAATCAACAAGGGCACTGGCAGTTCATTAAAGATGCGATAGAACTTATCGCCGCGAGTATTTTTATTTTCTGCAAACTGTTTTGCAAAATAAATGCAGAAGCCATGAAAAACCAGTAACAGCAATACCATTAAAAGCTTGACGTAAATCCAGCCTTGATTGTGATAAAGGCTCCAGTTCTGGAATAACATGATGCCACCAAAAACAAGCGACAGAATCGCTGAAGGATTCATGATGGCTCTTAATAACTTTCCTTCCATGATAATGAAGCGTTCCTTGCTTACCTGATCTTCTGCCATGGCGTGATAGACAAACAGGCGAGGCAAATAAAAAATGCCTGCAAACCAGCAGATAACGGCAATAATGTGAAGCGCTTTAATCCATAACATATTGTGTTCCTCAGCGTATTAGCTTCTGAAATACTGGTCGAGATCGTCTTTTAATAATAGACCAGAAATAAATATCTGTCCGTTGGGGCTTTGACTTACTAGATACAGCGCATGTACTTTTTTCTCGGTAAATAAATGCACAGCTTCCTTTAAGGTGCTGTCGCTGGCAAGTTCTGCCAGATCTTTTTTCTCACCAGGAATGCTGAGCAAGTCGATATTTTCTTCTTCAAGATTTTGCCCTACGGGGGAAAAACGTAAATAAAATTCCAGAGTACTCAATTTAACCAATGCCTTAGGTTTCTGCTCGTCATTAATAAGAATGTAATCTAGTGCTTTCTGGCATAGGTTTTCTGCTGTTGTGCGAGAAAGAAATCGCGGCTGTTGTTGGAACCTGGTTTCTGCCAGTTTGCTAGCGGGTGTGTTATCCAGCCAATGATGCAAGGAGTTTTCCAGATGGCTATTACTTTCTACATCAAGAATGCTTTGGAAAACGGAAGACTGCTTGAACAGGTCGTTGCAGATGAGGTTGGAAATCACAATCACCAACATGCTTGGTAGTAGAATGCCAGAGCTGTTGCCAGTGAGTTCAAGCGCTGCCACTAAAGCAGCAAGTGGTGCCTGAAGTACAGCGCCCATCATGGAAGCCATGCCGAGAATAATGTAAAGCCCCGTATCAGAATGATCAGTCGGTGAAAGCATATCCCCCCAAATTCCAATCACACCACCAAGACAGGCACCCATCACCAGACTTGGGCCAATGAAACCGCTCGGAACACCTAAACCAATCACAATAGAGGTAACCACAATTTTGCAAAGGGCGATAAGCAATAGTGCTTCCCAAGTCAAATTGCCGAGCGCCGCCTGATTAACTGTGTCATAACCTTGGCCCATAATGGCAGGACTAAAATAAATGCCAATGGATGTAATCAACGCAGCGAGTGAAAAACGTATCCAGATACTTTTCTGATGAGTAAGTTGTGTTGTGCGTTTTACGATGCTGATGGCAAAGGCAGCGGCACAACCAATCACAACAGACATTAACAGGAGATAAGGAAGTTCCCAGAGTGATACCAGCTCAAATTGCGGCACATGGAAACTGACATCATCACCGAATACACCGCGACTAATGATGGCGGCGCTGACACTGGAGAGCATGATGGGAATAAAACTGGAAACGGAATACGTCATCAATACAGCTTCCATAGCGAAAATCACACCTGCAAGCGGTGTATTGAAAGAGGCTGAAATGGCTGCAGCACTGCCGCAAGCCACCATGGTGCGAATGGATTGATGATTCATTTGTAAACGGCTGCCGACTAAGCTGCTTAAACCCGCACCTAAATGCACTGCAGCGCCTTCACGCCCCGCTGATTGACCACTCACGACAGCAATCACGCCAGTTACAAACTGGCTCATGATATTCCTCGAAGGAAAATAGCCCTGATGATGTTGCATTCGTTCAAGCACGTGACTCATGCCAGTGCGGGAAAAACTTCCGCCAAAAAAATAAAGAAAGACAGCCATTAATAGAAAGCCAGCTATGGGTAGCAGGAATTTAAGCGGGCTTTCCATGGATTCATAATCTTCAATCGCAACGGGGAGCAAACCTTCCTGGGAAAGTGTGATGCTTAAACGAAAAAGCACGATGAGCAGGGCAGAACAGATACCTGTGAAGACGCCAAGTAAAGCAAAGAGCATGGCGTGGCGTTCAATTCTGCTTCCACTTCGGGAGATTTTTTTCTGGAGTGAAGACAGGTACTCAATCATGAAGAAATATTAGTCGGGCGAAGAAATGAAAAAGAGTCTGCATTTTATGCTGTTTTCATAATATACCTTTCAGGCTGTGACTGTATATAATGCATAAAAAACTTGAGGAAAGACCTGTGTTTAAAGTTGGTGTTGTAGGTGGAACCGGATATACCGGAATCGAATTGCTGAGAATTCTGTCGATGCATCCGCATGTGTGTGTGGATGTGGTGTGCTCGCGTTCGGAAGCTGGCCAACGAGTTGATCAGGTGTACTCAAGTTTTGCTGGCACAGTTAGTGTGAATGGTGATGTTGCTAGTCTGGTTTTTGTTGAACCGAGTGCTGAAGCGCTAGCAAATTGTGATTTGGTATTTTTTGCTACACCGAATGGCGTTGCCATGAATTATTCAAAGGAATTATTGGCGAAGGGTATTAAGGTTATTGATCTGGCGGCAGACTTTCGATTCAAGGATCTGGCACTTTGGCAATCCTGGTATGAGATGGAGCATGCTTGTCCGGATTTGATTGCCGATGCAGTTTATGGTTTACCTGAAATGAATCGAGAAGGGATTAAATCGGCAAAACTTGTTGGAAGCGCGGGCTGTTATACCTCGGCTGCACAACTTTCCATGCTACCACTCTTGAATGATGATGACGTGGACTGGTCGCATGTGATTGTAGATGCGAAGTCCGGTGTAAGTGGTGCAGGAAGATCCTTGAAAGTGTCTTCACTATTTTCAGAAAGTGGCGAGAATTTTTCTGCCTACGGTGTGTCGGGTCACAGGCATCAACCAGAAATCTGTCATTCCATTCAACAATACAGTGGCAAACAGTTGGGTCTTACTTTTGTTCCGCATTTAGTGCCTATGGTAAGAGGCATTTTTTCTAATACTTATTTAAGGCTTAAGAAACCAATTGATTTGGCGAGTCTGCAAAAACGTTATGAAGATTTTTATGAGAAGGAAGTTTTTGTGGATGTATTGCCAGCTAAGTCACATCCATCAACCAAGTCGGTAAGGGCTTCGAACCTTTGCAGAATCGCCTTGCATCAACCTAATCCTGATACCATCGTTGTGCTTGCCGTGATTGATAATCTGGTGAAAGGCGCATCAGGTCAGGCTGTGCAGAACATGAACCTGATGCTTGGCCTGGATGAATCTGCAGGCCTGGGAATTGTCCCTCTTTATCCTTAGGTCTTGGGTTTTTGAATCCAGAGATATTCCATGTTGCTTGAAAAACTGAAAGCTTTACTAGAAAAACAAAGCAGTGAAATAAGGATTATTCGTGACCCAATGGTTCGTCTGCGTCAGCAGGTGTTATTGGTTTTTGTGTTTGTAATCGCAATTTTCACTAGTTATTACTTGGGAGAGTACGCATCTTCGAATGCAGCGCATGAACGTGATGCCTTATTGGATGAAAAGGAGGCGCTTAAAAAGGAATTGGCAAAAGAGCGTGTGAAGTCTGCAGCGTTGGAACTGGATAATGAAAGTGTTCAGGAATCAGTACAGCAGGTAAGGGAAGTGAATGCTGAACTCAGACAACAGATTTCCGATATTGAAGCAGATGTGACCTATTATCAGCGTGTGATGAATCCGATGCTAAATGATAAGGGTTTGCGCATTGACTCGGTGAACATCGAAAAAACTTCTGATAACAGACGGTACTGGTTCAATCTGGTGCTCACGCAACTGGGCAAGCAAAACAGAACTCCGGTGAAGGGTGAGGTGCAGATTATTTTCAAAGGTTCCGAAAATGGTGAAAAACGCGAGTATTCATTGGATCAGTTGAAAATTGATCAGAGTGAG
Organism: Pseudomonadales bacterium; assembly: GCA_040235395.1. Lineage (GTDB taxonomy): Bacteria > Pseudomonadota > Gammaproteobacteria > Pseudomonadales > JBECKS01 > JBECKS01. The sequence goes on from JBECKS010000126.1 coordinate 6,180, forward strand.
TCAACAGTGAGATTTCGCTTTCGTTACTATCAGGAAATTGGTGAAGAGTTTGTGCTGCCTGAACAGTTTACGGTGGAGAAATATGTGGTGATTGCCAGATCTTCCGGAACCAAAGCCATGCAAGTGAACAAGGAAGAAGACTGGCCTTTCAATATGCCCCTTGAGCAGTAATTTTTGGGACTTTATCTGCCTTCAGTTGATTTCGTATGCCCCGGGATGCAAATTTCTAGATTCCTTGGTCTCAAAATCCTGATAGGTCATCATCATGTTTAACAAAAAAAATAGCGGTTTTAAGGAATTGAATAACACGGTCCCTGATACCTTGATTGCGTCCAATGTGAGCGTGAAGGGTGACATTCATTTCAGTGGTGGCATTCAGATTGATGGCACCCTGGAAGGTGACATCATCGCGGAAGAAGGGTCATCTGCGAGGTTGTGGGTAACAGAGAAAGGAAAGATTAAAGGCAATATCAAAGTGCCTTCTGTCACTATCAACGGTTCAGTTGTTGGTGATGTGTATGCCTCAGAACATCTTGAACTGGCTGCTCATGCACATATTGATGGCAATGTTTTCTACAAGGTCATTGAAATGGCTCAGGGTGCTGAGGTGAATGGAGAGTTGCATAAGCTGGAGCAGCCTAAGGCTAGTGTTACCAGCCTTGAAGAGGTCGGTAAGGAAAATCAGGCGGGATAAACCCTTCTTTTATAGATAAATACCCCCATCTATTACTTGAGTAATTTACTCCAGTATAAGCCTGTCTTATACTGTGACTATGATTTCCTGTTCAATGAAGATTGATGACTTATGTCTGAACTGATTTTTACTGACAATGCTGCTAACAAAGTGAAGGCATTGCTTGCTGAAGAAAACAACAAGAACCTGAATTTACGGGTTTTTATCACCGGGGGTGGTTGCGCCGGCTTTTCCTATGGTTTCAAGTTTGATGAGAATATTCAGGAAGATGATACCCAGGTTGAGAAGGATGGCGTGAAGCTTCTGGTGGATGCCATGAGTATTCAGTATCTTGATGGTTCCGAAATTGACTACGTTCAAGGCCTGGAAGGTTCGCGTTTTGTGGTCAACAATCCTAATGCTGTAACCACCTGTGGTTGCGGTTCCTCCTTTTCGATTTAATTCATTCCCAATTTATATCGGATAAATACAGCCAGCAATGGAATCTGTGCTTGCTCCGGTGATGCTTGAGAAACTAATTTTATTTCCTGACAGTGTCTGGTGAGCGAACCAGGCAAAGGCGCAGGATTCTACCCAGTCAGGGTCTAGTCCTAAATCTGCTGTTGTTAGGATCTTGAATGTTGGTAATGCAGTTGAAAGACTTTTCAGCAAGGCTTGATTATGGGCTCCGCCCCCGCAGACATAAACCTCTCCTTTTTCTGGCCCCCAGTTTTCTATGGCATTAGCTATAGAGCTTGTGGTGAGTTCAAGTAGGGTTGCCTGTATATTTTCTGTGCTTTCATTTGTTGATGAAAGTTTTTTATTGAGCCAGGGTTCATCAAACATTTCCCTGCCAGTACTTTTTGGTGGGGCGAGTTGAAAGTATTCGTCAGCCAGTAATTGGGAGAGCAGATTGTCATTTACTTTTCCTGAGCGCGCCCATTCACCATTATTATCGTATTCCCAACCCTTTTTTATTTTTGCCCAGGCATTCATTAATACATTGCCTGGGCCGGTATCAAAACCCTGCACAGCTTGTTTGTTTGCCCATAAGAAAGTGACATTCGCCATGCCGCCAACATTCAGAATCACTCTATCAATTGTGTCTGATGAAAATAATGCTTGATGAAATGCAGGTGCAAGGGGAGCACCTTGGCCTTCAACTACTATGTCGCGAGTTCGAAAATCGGCAACTGTCAAAACACTTGTTCGTTGTGCAATAACGTGGGGATTTCCTATTTGCAAAGTGTAATGGGGACGGGTGTTTACTTGATGGCGAATGGTTTGTCCGTGGCTCGCAATGGCTTTGACTTGTTGTGGTAACAGATCCAGTTTTGCCATTAAGGCATTGGCTGCTTCAGCAAACAGTTCACCGAGTTTCATGTCGAGACTCATGGTGCGGTGTAGTTCGTTTTCACAAACCTGGTTCAGTGCGATGATTTCTTTTTGAATATCACCGGGAATGGCTTGACTGTGGGTTCCAAGAATCTCGATTTTTTTTTCTGTGTTTTTGCTTGGAAAGGTTACAGCGGCAGCATCAATGGCATCGACGCTAGTGCCAGACATGAGTCCTATGTAAATGGGGTTTTCCTGAATCATGCACGCATAATAGCTGTGCCTTGCTTTGCTCGCTAGTTCTCTAGCTGTTTTTCCTCATAAGCCCTGAGTCGAGCTATTTCAGCCTGAGCATGTTGCAGGTAATTTTCTTTTTCAGCTTTATCGATGGGTTTTGCGCTTGGAAGAGAAATGGTTAATGGGTTTCGGTGAACACCGTTTACCCTGAATTCATAATGCAGGTGTGGCCCAGTAGCTAAACCCGTGCTGCCAACATAACCAATGATTTGACCTTGTTTAACATATCGTCCTTCACGAACTCCTCGACCATATTTACTTAAATGCGCATAAAGCGTGCTATATCTTTGTCCATGTTGAAGGATGACCACATTGCCATAACCACCATAACGACTGGCTTTGATGACCTTGCCATCACCTGCTGCGCGAACTGGTGTTCCTGTTGAGGCAGCGTAATCAACGCCTTTATGTGCTCTGATTTTATGAAGGACCGGATGTTTCCGCTTCAGATTGAAGTGCGAGGTAATACGTACAACATCCAGAGGATTTCTTCTGAAAGCTTTTCGCATGCTCAGTCCTTCCGGTGTGAAATAATCAGCGCGTCCATTACTGTCTTCATAGCGAACTGCAATAACTTCTCTTCCCTGATTGATGAACTGAGCAAGAAGAATGTTGCCATTACTAACTTTCTGACCATCGAGATAATTTTCTTCGTAGATAAGGGCGAACTGGTCCCCTGAGCGGATGTCGAGAGAAAAATCGATATCCCACCCAAGAATGTTTACCAGTTCCATAGTGATGTTGTCATCCAGACCGGCTTTGTTCGCGGCAAGGAAGAGCGAGTCCTGAACAAGACCACTAGCAAAATGAATCTGTTTTTCCAGTTCTTTTACTTCAATATTTGCCTGGTAGGTTTCATCTTCTTTTATGACTGTCAGTGTTTCAGTGATGTTTGGGCGGTAAATAAGCGAGGTGAATTCATCGAGCTTATTAAAATGGAAAATGATTTTCTGTTCCGGTCTTAAATCCAGTAGGCGTTTAGCGTCGGGCCCTGATTCAATAATCTGGAAAATTTCGCTACTGCTGAGTTCTGCTCTCTTCGCTACCAGTGAAAAATTATCACCTGCCCGCACGGTAACCACGATGGATTTCCCGAGTCTTTCTTCAGGAATAATAAAAGGGCGGGATGTGATTTCTGGTGTTTTTGGAATAAACCAGAGAATACTGACAATCAATAAACTCAGTATTAGAAGAATGGCAATATGCAGAAGCGGCAAGGCTTTGAAAACAGTGCTTGCTTCACGCTTGGATAGGGGCATGGTCGAGGCTAATTCAATTGATATTTTTTGCGCAGCGGGCAATATACCTAAAGAACTAGGTATTTAATAGTCGCAGTGCTTGCCATGTACATGGAGTTTGCTTCTTGGGCAAAGGTGTTACAATTGCCGCCCTTCTGGCTTGAGGCTATTTTTCAGGCTTATTTTTGTATTTATTGTAAATCTTAAAAATGGTGGTTGGCGTGCCCGACGTTAAGCAGGATTTCGAATTACTGACGCGTGGTTGTGAAGAGATTCTTATTGAAGAGGATTTGCTTTCGCGTCTGCAGAGCGGGGAAAAACTCCGGATTAAGGCTGGGTTTGATCCTACCGCGCCAGATCTTCATATTGGCCACACCGTATTAATTAACAAGCTTAAGCAGTTTCAGGATCTGGGGCATGAGGTGCTTTTCCTGATTGGTGACTTTACGGGCATGATTGGTGATCCAACGGGAAAGAGTGCAACCCGTCCTCCTTTAACTAGAGAGCAAGTTGAGCAGAATGCGCAAACTTACAAGACTCAGGTTTTCAAGATTCTTGACGAGAAAAAAACCAAGGTGGTTTTTAATTCTGAATGGATGGATAAGCTGGGTTCTGCCGAGCTCATTAAACTGGCTGGTCAATACACCGTAGCGAGAATGCTAGAGCGTGATGATTTCAGTAAGCGTTTTCATGCGGAACAATCCATTGCTATTCACGAATTCCTATATCCACTGGTTCAGGGTTACGACTCTGTTGCTTTGCATGCAGATGTGGAATTAGGTGGAACAGACCAGAAATTTAATCTTCTTATGGGTAGGACATTGCAGAAGGCTTATGGGCAGGAACCTCAGGTTGTGATGACCCTGCCTTTATTGGAAGGGCTTGATGGCATTAACAAGATGTCCAAGTCTCTCGGTAACTATATAGCGATTGAAGATGCACCGAGTGAAATGTTTGGGAAAGTGCTGTCGATAAGTGATGAATTGATGTGGCGTTATTTCGAACTCTTAAGTTTCCGTTCCAATGATGAAATTGCATCCTTCAGGCAAGATATAGAGAAAGGTACAAACCCAAGGGATATTAAAGTGAAGCTAGCGGAAGAACTGGTTGCGCGTTTTCATGGAGACGACGCTGTTAGTAATCTTTCAAAAGGCATGGGAAATGTTTTCAAGAAAGGTGATATGCCTGAAGACATGCCAGAAATAGAATTGATTGCTGCGGATGAAAAAGGGATTCCTATTGCAAACCTTTTAAAAGACGCTGGTTTGGTAGATAGTACAACTTCCGCTCGCGGTATGCTTAAACAGGGCGCAATTCTTCAGGATGGTTCCGAAAAACTGAATCTTGACTATTTGGCAGAAAAAGGAAGCTGCCATGTCTATCAGGCGGGTAAGAAAAAGTTTGCTCGCGTGAAGGTGAAATAAGTTCGTTTCCCAAGGGATGGGAATATTTGACTTTATGTTCGAGATGTTCTGAAAAAAATTACTGATAAGGATTTCACTTTTAGAAATACTCTGTTCAAAACGGGGTTAGTGATTAGTATTAAGGTCTATTTCTTATTGTTATATGAAAGAAGAATCTAGCAAAAATGGCGTAGTAGAATCAGTGAATGGTCCTTATCGGTGGGATTATTTTTCTGATCAGCCATACACCATAAAAGACATGGAGTTCAAAAGTTCAATTAGGAAAAGAGCTTTGTTGGCTAACCTGAAGATGCTAGGGGTTAGTCTATTGGTTTTCCCGCTGCTTTTTTATAGAAGCTTGCTTGTTAAGAGAGTGAATACACATAAGAGGCTCGATAATAAAATTGGCGTGTGTGTAAATCTCGATAAAGAACCTGAAAAAACCCTGGAATGGTTGAATGAGCTGGGGATTAGACAGATTTCAATTCGGATTCCCTTAAGTGATGTGGCCAATATCGAGAGCTATTACAATTTTGCAAGGCAATTCGAAGGTTTTGATATTCTCTTTGTCATTCTTCAGGATAGAGAGCACATTGAAAATAGGGAAATGTTAGAGAGCAGTCTTTCAAGAATATTTGAAATGCTCGCACCTGTTTCAAAGCTTTTTCAGGTGGGCAATGCAATCAATCGTACCAAGTGGGGTTTTATTTCGATTGATGAATACCTTGGGTTTTTCTCTATAGCTCAAAAGATAAGGGATAGTCATTTTACAGATTTACAACTCATTGGGTCTGCCGTTATTGATTTTGAAGTTTACTCTTTGATTCGAAGCTTGTGGAATGGATTTTCCATGAAATACGACGGTGTCGCTGCACTTCTTTATGTTGATCGAAGGGGGGCGCCTGAAAATAAGCAGTTCATTTTCGATTTGATTGGTAAGATAAATTTCTTTTGGGTGTCGGTGCTAAGTTCCAGAAAAAGTAGCGACCGTCTATTTATTACAGAAACTAACTGGCCTATCCAATATACAAAACCCTATGCTCCAGCAGCCGATGATGTATGGGTGAGTGAAGATGACTACGCCAATTTCATGTTGCGTTATTTTCTTTTGTCTTTAGCTAACGGCAACGCTGAGTGTATTTATTGGCACCAGCTTGTGTCCCCAGGGTATGGGTTGATTGATAACAGGAATGGTGAAATTAGAAAGCGAAAGGCATTTTATATGCTTAAGAGGCTAGTTGAAGTTTGCAGGAATGCCCGCATCATCGATGTCGATAAGCGTGATGGTGTTTATACATTATTTTTTAAAAATACCCTGAATCAACAATTCAGGGTGTTGTGGAGTTTTGAGTCCAAAGTAGAAATTGTGGTGCCTGAAAACTTGCAGGTAATCAGTGCCGCAGGGAAACCGGTTATCGCAGAAAATAATTCTATTCTGCTTGGTCAGGAACCTGTCTATTTTGTGGAAAAGGCAAGGCAAATTTTCTGATTTTCTCCTTTCTTTTTTCTTCATCAACCAATCCCTATTTATTTTAAAAATACCATTGCCTTTTTAAGTTTGGTGGGTAGAATACGCGCCTCCTGCAGCACGGCTGTGGGCGCCTGACTGATGAGGTTAGGTGAGTTCTTTAACATTGAAATCAAGTAATTTGTGTGGGCATTGAGCGTTT
>JBECKS010000165.1:0-9707 GCA_040235395.1 Pseudomonadales bacterium
CTCGAACCCGCGACCCCCGGCGTGACAGGCCGGTATTCTAACCAACTGAACTACCGCTCCGCGCTTTTTTTGGTGGGTGGTGCAGGGTTCGAACCTGCGACCCTCGCCTTGTAAGGGCGATGCTCTCCCAGCTGAGCTAACCACCCAGAGCGGCGCCATTCTACGGGTTTACCCTTTAATGTCAATCTTGAAATCCCTGATTAAAATGTTGGCTATTTTCCGTGTTTTTCCCTTCTTTTTTGCTACCATGCGTACCCAAGTTTTCTCCTGAAACTCGTCAGAATAAACTAAGAAAACCTTTGAATCATGGACCAGATTAGCCTCATAGATATCATTGCCGCCCTACCCTCTGTTATTTCTAAAGCACCAAGAGCAAGCAAAGCACTTCCTGTTCTCAATAGAAACAACAAGCATCTTTCGCTGGGTAAGATTATTGAGCAAGCAGCTCACAAGCATCCAAATAATATATTCATCCGTTTTGAAGGAAAAACCATCACCTATAAGGCTTTTAACGATTATTCAAACAAATTTGCCAATTACCTAATCATGCAGGGCGTTAGCAAAGGTGATGTGGTATCACTGTTGTTTGATAATCGCCCAGAGTTCCTGATTGCTGCTGTAGCAGTAGTCAAAACAGGCGCGATTGCCTCGCTACTCAATCCTTCACAGCGTGGGCAAGTGCTGTTGCACAGCATTAACCTGGTTAAAACCAAAGCTATTCTGGTAGGCGAAGAGCTTACTGAACATTTCAATGAAGTCAGAGACGAAACTCAAATCGATTCACAACTCTGTTATTTTGTCGCTGATCAAGATTTAAGAAGTGAGTTCAAGCCTTGCCCTGATGGGTTTGTGGATATTGCCAAAGAATCCAACGGATTTACCCATAAGGTTCCCAAACAGCTTGAACAGGTACATCGCTTTGATAGCTGTTTTTATATCTACACCTCTGGCACGACCGGTATGCCAAAAGCCTCTGTTACTAATCACGAACGTTGGCTATCAGCCTATGCGGGGCTTGGTCACGCGCTTGTGCAACTGAATGAAAAGGATGTTTTTTACTGTGCACTTCCTTTCTACCATGCAACAGCCATGCTCGTTTGTTGGGGAAGCATTATTGCGGGCGGTTCGAGCTTTGTACTTAAACGTAAATTCAGCGTGAGTGAATTCTGGACTGATGTGAAAAAGCATAATGTCACCGCTTTTGGTTATGTCGGTGAGCTTTGTCGTTATTTACTGAATCAGGAACCTTCGCCACAGGATAAGGAACACAATATCCGTCTAGTTCTTGGCAATGGCTTAAGGCCTTCTGCCTGGAAAGCATTTAAAGAGCGCTTCGGAATTAAACGGGTTATTGAATTCTACGCTGCGAGTGAAGGAAACGTCGGCTTTGTCAATATCTTTAACCTCGACAATACCATAGGCATGGGTTCACATAATCTTGCAGTGGTTAAATTTGATAAAGAAGAAGAAAAACCTCTGCTTAATGAAGATGGCTACATGATTAAAGTAGATAAAGGTGAAGCAGGACTTTTACTTGGCAAGATCAGTAGCGTAACGCCCTTCCCCGGTTACACTGATAAGAACCAGACACAGAAAGCAATCTTTAACGATGTTTTTGAACAAGGTGATCAGTGGTTTAACACCGGTGACATGGTCAGAGGCATTGGTTGGCATCACTATCAGTTTGTTGATCGTTTAGGAGATACTTTCAGATGGAAGGGAGAAAATGTATCTACCACCGAACTGGAAAATATCTGTATGCAATTCCCTGGTATTGAGGATTGCACGGCTTACGGTGTGCAAATTCCTGAAACCAATGGCAGAGCCGGCATGATCTGCATCAGCACGCAACAACAAAAACCTGACCTTGATGAACTGCTTACCTACTTCAAGCTTAATCTTCCTTCCTATGCCATTCCAAGATTCATACGTTTCAAAACAACTCTTGAAACAACGGGAACCTTCAAGCACAAGAAATCAGAACTCAAGGAAGATGCTTTTCAGATTAACAGAGTCAACGATCCGCTGTATGTGATGCTGCCACCAGAAAATTCAAGTTACGTGGAACTCAATCACAGCATCTACGACAGCATCATAAATGCTGACTATCCTTTTTAATCTAGGTTTCTTTTTAACCTAAGCACCTTTTAATCCAGCGCTATAGCTTAATACTCTGCAAAAACCTTAGTAAGCTCGCTTTCTGTTTGAAATCAAGCTCTGCTAGCACCTGCTTTAACTTGTGATTCAACATCACTTCAAGCTCAGGTGTTGCCTGTTCAAAGAGTTCAAGCCCTTTTTCAACACCAGAAATCAACAACTCCCTTTCTGGAAAAACAGGCACCGATGGAAAGTAAATAATACTGTGTTCCAATCTGGCATTAATTTCCTTGTTGACGCTTCTTTTGCAGCGATTAGCTACCTGGTGGATTTTCAGTCTTAGATCTGGCGGGAAACGAACAACAAATTTTTCAGTCAGTAATAATTTCTTTGATGGCTTTTCGTCTGACATAAAGCAAACTCCTTTTGCGATTTCCTAATTAGATGAGTTCCTACGAAAGATAATGCTATCGCACGAATAAACTTCCTCCCTGAAGCTACTTTAAAAAAAGTGCCGGCATCTTACTAAAAATACCCGCACAGTCAAAAGAAAATGCCCAATTTTTTTGGACATTGTTGTTATTTGTTGGTCTTACATTACGTTTATAGATGCTTACATTCCAAGCTATCTATTTTTCAAACTAACTACTTTCCGAGAAAAGAACGAGAAATCACTTCCTTCATGATTTCAGAAGTTCCGCCATAAATTCGTTGCACACGCGCATCGGCGAGAAAACGGGAAATGGGATACTCTTCCATATAACCATAACCACCAAAAAGCTGAAGGCACTCATCCACCACCTTCCATTGCATTTCAGTGCTGGCAAGTTTAGCAAGCGAGCCTTCCGTTGCATTTAATTCATGTTTCTCTAATTTTTCCATGGATTTATCCAGGTAAGCCTGAACCAGCTCAATCTGCGTTTTCAATTCAGCCAGTTTAAAACGCGTATTCTGGAACTTCGCAATCGAACTTCCGAAAGCCTGTCTCTCGAGCACATAGTCAACCGTACGATCGAAAGCTCCCTTGGCCGAACCTAGTCCACACATGGAAATGGATAAACGCTCTCTAGGTAATTCATTCATCAAAATAAAGAATCCTTCACCTTCCTTACCCAAAATAGCTGACTCGGGCACCCGAACATCTTCAAAAAACAGTTCTGATGTATCGGCACAATGCATGCCTAACTTATCGAGATTTCTTCCACGCTTGAAACCAGGTAAAGATGTATCTACCAAAAACAGGGTTATGCCTTTGGCACCCGCTTTAGGATCGGTTTTAGCAACCACAATCACCACATTGGCATGCTGACCATTTGAAATGAATGTTTTGGAACCATTGATGACAAACTCATTACCGTCCCTTTTAGCCGTGGTGCGAATGCCTTGTAAATCACTGCCAGCGCCTGGCTCAGTCATGGCAATGGCACCTACAGCTTGTCCACTCGCCATTTTTGGAATCCACTGGGATTTCTGTTCTTCGCTTCCATTGTTCAGGATATAGGGGGCAATAATATCTGAATGAACCGATGTATTACTTGATAAACCACCATAACCACCATAGGCAATTTCTTCATGTACCAATCCAGAAAATGCATAAGGAACACCTGAACCACCGTATTCTTCTGGCATATCCACACACAGGAAGCCAGCTTCACCAAGCTTCTCCCATGCTTCTCTAGGAATAATGCCCGCTTTCTCCCACTTCAGATAATCAGGCTCAACTTCCTCTCTCAGGAATTGACGGATACTCTCGCGGAACATGTTAAGTTCCTGTTGAAGTTCGCTCATGGGCTTCTCCTTAGGCAAGGCTTGAAAATGGAATGATGAAAAGCTCGCGATTATAAACCTCATCGTTGCTTTTGGTAAGTTTGGAAAAAGCTATTGATTCAAAGCAGGATTTAAGGATTTAAATAAGAAGGGAAATAATTCCGTAATTCTTTCAAAAGAAAGTATCAAATCAACTCATCACATTGAGCAGCCAGAATGAAATCATTCCTGTGCAAACCTTTTATTTTATGAGACCACCACGTTACCGTCGTCTTACCCCACTCCACCAATATATCAGGATGATGATTTGCTTTTTCAGCCAGCTCACCTACCTGATTCGCGAAATCCAGTGCAGCCACAAAATTCTTGAACGAATAACTGCGTCTTAACTTCAGAATGCCATCTTCAGTCACCGGCTGCCATTCAGGAATCTCTTTCATCAGAGTGCTCAATTCCTCATCGCTCACTTTAGGCGCATCAGCACGGCAGGCCTCGCACTGTTCTTTTGAAAGTTTTGTCACTCACATGCTCCTATCATAGTGAATCTATCGTGGTGGATCGATGCAATCATTCAGGGAAGTGTTTACTCGATACCAGGCTGCGATTGAATAACGATCACGCTGGGTTGGCAAAACCTCATGAGGAAAATCTTCACTGAGAAAAGTAACAATAGTACCTAATGCTGGCGTTACTTTTAACAAACTCTCCTGAACATCTCCCTGCTCATCAGAATAAAGTACCAACTCGCCTCCATCTTCGGGCAACCAGCCAGGATTAAGGTAAACCACCATGGAAAGAATACGGTTTGCTTCGCCTTTAAAACTATCGAAATGCTTTTTATAAAAAGCACCCGGTTCGTAATGAGCAAAATGACTTTCAAAAGAAAACAGACCCAGAAATAAACGACCGTTGAGAAAGTTTTTTAAGGCTTCTGCCCAGGCTAGCCACATCAAACCAGCTTCAGATTCTCCTGTAATCCAGCAGATTTCATCACTTCGAACAAAATGATTAATAACATGATCCTGCTTTCGGCCTACGCCTGCTGGATTAAAAAGCTTTTCATCTATTTCTCCAAGGTGTGCTAACAATGCATTCGCTAACACTTCTGGCAACTTCATTGGCTGAACACTATAACCTTTTTCCTCGAGGTCACTGGCAATATTGACAAACAGTTCTTCGCCTTCAAGAAAGTTAGGTTTTATACTGTCTTCTTGTAGCTGTTCAGTCACGTTTTGAACTCGGTTTTTTCCAGCTACTCGTCACCTTGGCATGAACACCTTTACCCAAGGCACTTATTTTATCTTCAAGAAAATCTACACCATAGAGAATAGCGACCACCAGAAAAGCCATATGAATGGCTGCGCTCAAATGCCCCGCTGCAATAGCAACGCCTAATGAGGCCAGCACCCAAATGGTTGCTGCAGATGTTACGCCTACAACCGCTCCATCTTTAGCCAACATCACGCCTGCGCCAAGAAAACCAATGCCCGTTATCACCTGACCAACAACCCGGGAAGGATCAACCACATCACCAGTAAGTAGAAAAGCTGTTGACAGAAATAGATAGGTTCCTAAGGTAATGAGAGAAGAGGTTCGAATACCAACAGGTTTCCCTCTTAATTGCCTTTCCAGACCAACAATGGCACCACAAAAAACTGACGTGGCAATATGCGTCCACTCAAAAGGACTGACATCAAGAATAAAATCAAGATTCATTTTTCTCTTTCCTACTTCGCATCTGAATTAGCCCTAACAGGACTAACAACAAGGTATCGACTACCACCTATGATTTTTATTCCTAAGTCATTAGGCACGCAAGTGTTTTTTTACCCTCACTGGAAATAACTGCCACACCCTAGAGCCCCTGGTTTTTTCTCGTTACACTGAATAGGTTCATTGAATACAAGGAGGAAGAGAAAATGATAGAGCTCTACACCGCGCCGACACCTAATGGCTGGAAAATCTCTGTAGCTCTGGAAGAACTTGAACTGGAATATAAAGCCATCACAGTCAACATTGCTTCAGGTGAACAGAATGAAAGTGATTTCAAAAAACTGAACCCTAATAGCCGAATTCCATCCATTATTGATAAGGATAATGATGACTTTGTTGTCTTCGAATCAGGCGCCATTCTTATGTACCTTGCTGAAAAAACTGGCAAGCTCATGCCTACCGATGTTAAAGGTCGCTCACTGGTTATTCAGTGGCTAATGTTCCAGATGGGCGGCATAGGACCCATGATGGGACAGGCCAATGTTTTCTACCGTTACATGCCAGAAAAAATTCAACCTGCCATCGATCGCTATCATCAGGAATGTCGCCGCTTATTTGAAGTGCTCGATAACCAACTGGAAGGCAATGAGTTTCTTGCTGGCGACTACAGCATCGCTGATATTGCTAATTGGTGTTGGGTGCGAACCTATAAATGGTCGGGCATTTCCATTGAAGGACTAGATAATCTTCATCGCTGGTTGAAAACTATTCGCGCAAGGCCCGCCGTAGACCGCGGGGTGAAAGTTCCATTCGATACCAGCAAGCTCTCTAAAGACGCCAATGCTGCCGAAGCCTTTGCAAAGAATGCACAGTCGATGGTGACTGGTTTAAAAAAAGAATAAGTTCGAAAGGCTTAAAGATTATTTACTTTCGGGTAGTATCCATTCGGCTCTGGGATAGTGGCAGGTATACCCATCGGGATAATGCAAAAGATAATCCTGATGCTCAGGCTCCGCTTCCCAGAAATCACCAACCGCCTCTACTTCCGTAACCACTTTTCCTGGCCATAATCCTGAAGCATCAACATCAGCGATTGTTTTCAAAGCAATTTCCTTCTGTGCTTCATTCACATAATAAATTGCAGAACGATAAGAAGGACCTAAATCATTACCCTGACGATTAGGTGTACACGGATTATGAATTTGAAAAAAGAATTCCAGAAGCCTTCGAAAACTAATTTGTTCATTATCAAAAATAATCTCTATCGCTTCTGCATGATTGCCATGATTTCGATAAGTAGCATTTGGCACTTCACCACCGGAATAACCAACACGTGTTTTCTTAACGCCAGGTAACTTACGAATTAGTTCCTGCATTCCCCAGAAACAACCACCTGCTAATACTGCACGCTCTTCCATCACCAGCCTCACGATACCTGATTGAGATAGTCACCATAACCCTGCGCTTCCATGTCATCACGATGAACAAAACGCAAAGAAGCAGAGTTAATACAATAACGTAAACCACCACGATCTATCGGACCATCAGGAAAGACATGTCCAAGGTGACTATCACCATAAAGTGAACGTACTTCTGTTCTGATCATGCCATGGGTCATATCACGCAATTCCTTAACATGTTTTTCTTCAATGGGTTTGGTAAAGCTTGGCCAACCACAACCCGATTCATATTTATCAGACGATGCAAATAAAGGTTCACCAGAAACAACATCCACATAAATACCTGGCGCCTTATTATGCAATAGCTCACCCGTTCCTGGTCTTTCAGTGCCACTTTCCTGTGTCACTCGATATTGCTCGGGTGTTAATGACTTAATAGCGTCTTCACTTTTTGTGTATTTAGACATGATGGACTCTCAGAAAGCCTAATATGTTTTACAAAGACAATATCTATCAAAAATAATTCATTAAAAAACGTAAGGAAAAATATTTTTTCTGCTATCAGGATAATCAGAAAATTTCTCGCGATACCATTCACTTGCTTTTGCACTACGCCCTGTAAGGTAACTCCCGATCATCAAGGCAAGCAGAAACATATCAATGTGTCGGGAAATCATGGCAATACCAATCCATGCCATCACTTCAAAAAAATAATGTGGGCAGGTTACTTTTTCAAAAAATCCGCCACGAGGAATAAAATATCCACTTTCACTCTCTCTTAAATTGGCCAGTAATTTATGGTGATAGAAATTAAAAATCTGGCCAAAGGTAAAAAGAATGACGCCCATTACCATCACCGCATCAATTTGAAAAGGAATAAATGGCAAGAGGTAAGCAGAATAAATGCTTACCGCTGTATAACCACCCGTAATCTGAACAACGCTTGCCACACCGATTGGTCCAGAATATTTATGAACCACAAGCACCTCATAACAACGTTTTGCAAAATGAATCAATATTGCCAAAGAAAATACCTGTTGTGCCTGAACAAGAGGTTCACTATTAAACAACATCACCGCAGGTACATGCGCTAAAAACGGAATGCCATAAATCAGAAGCATGCCCAAACGACTGTCCATTTGCATGCCTTCCTCTTTCCTGAATTTTGAATAACTCACATTCATCAGAGCCATACGCTCAACAAAACCACTGGCGATGCAAACGCAAGCAATGAATAGATAGACCGCTATCGTTAAAGGGGTCCACTCAGGTGTCACAATTTCATTCAGGAACATAAATAATCCTTCCATTATTGAATAAGGCGTATGGGTTTTGAGCCAGAGAGATTAGCACTTTGAAAAAATAAGAAAATAGACAGACTCGCAAAAGCATATACCTTTATCATTCTGCTTTATATATGCGCTGCCATTAATGTTAGAATGCGGCCTCAACAAAGCATATCCATATAGTGAATCAGGCAACATGAATCAGGATTTTTTCCAACAGCTACGACGGGAATACAGCCAGAAGCCTTTTGACGAGAAAGATCTTGCAAGCAGCCCTTTCAAGCAGTTCGCACATTGGTTTGAACAGGTACTTAAGGAAGGTCTTGATATGCCTAATGCCATGACCCTGGCGACGGTTTCAAATAAGGGAGAGCCAACTGCCAGAACAGTGCTGCTGAAATCCTTCGATGAAGCAGGATTTGTGTTCTTCACCAATTATCAAAGCCTGAAGGCACAATGTCTGTCGCAAAATCCTCAAGCCTCCCTGCTTTTTTACTGGTCTGCTCTTGATAGGCAAGTACGTATTCAAGGCAAGGTTGAAAAAACAAGTGGAAAGGAATCAGAAAGCTATTTTCATACTCGTCCACTAGAAAGCCAGATTTCTGCAAGCATCTCACCTCAAAGTGAGGTCATCGATAGTCGACAGAAGCTGGAAGAAACATTCAGTCAATTCAAGGAACAACTTGCTAGCAAAGAGCATGCTCCCCTACCTGATAATTGGGGAGGTTATCGCGTCATTCCTCATTATTTTGAATTCTGGCAAGGCAGGGAGAATCGTTTACACGACAGGCTTGTTTATGAAAAGAAAAATGAAAACTGGCTTGTAAAAAGACTCGCGCCTTAAACAATCAAAACTTAAAAGTCACACCTGTTAATTCTTCAGACACGTCCCAAAGTTGTTTCGCATCCTTAATACTTTTTGAAGACCAACTCGATTCAACATATACAGGCAATCCACGAGTTTGAAACCAGTCTGACGGACCATAAAAACCACCTGCTCTTATATCAGGATCAACAGCAGCCCTGAGTTGAGGAAGTGCACCACTATCAGCATCCTGAACAATTTTTTCCAGAACAGAATTAAACACTTTAAAGAAAAGCGCATCTTCTATATGTCTGCCCAATTGGGTTTTTGAGGTGCCAGGATGTGCTGCCACAGAAATACATTTAATTTGATGTTGAATAAAACGTCTCTGTAGCTCATAGGCGAATAAAAGATTCGCTAATTTTGAACGCGCATAAGCCATGATGGATGTATAGCCCTTCCCATCTTCAAATTGCAGATTTCTGAAATTCATATGACCAACTTTATGTGCAAGGCTACTGACTGTCACCACTCTCGAATCCGGCGTTTGTTTTAAACAATCGAGTAAGTGGCCTGTTAATGCAAAATGACCGAGATGATTTGTTCCAAACTGGGATTCAAATCCATCATCCGTTAATC
>JBECKS010000166.1:0-29256 GCA_040235395.1 Pseudomonadales bacterium
CGTGTTTTACGGAAGAGTTTTATTCCCTATACAAGAAATACATTGATACCCGCCATAGTGATGGTGATATGTATCCGGCCAGCGAAGCTCAGTTCCGCTCTTTTCTTCTTGTTCCTGTGGATACCTGTCGCTTTATTGAATTTCGGCTTGATGGCCAATTAATTGCTATAGCAGTGGTCGATTTATTACCTAAAGCCTTGTCTGCTATCTACACTTTCTATGATCCGGATTACGAACACCTTAGCCCGGGTAGTTATGCCATTCTCTGGCAAATTGAATACTGTAAACAACAACAGCTCGATCATCTTTACCTTGGTTACTACATCAAGGATTCAAGGAAGATGAATTACAAATCCAGGTTCAAACCTTACCAGCTTTACAGGAATGACTATTGGCAGGATTCGACGGACTAGAATCTCTTTTATTTTTGCGAATTTGGGGAATATCGTGCAAAATGCCGCCAATTTTGGGTAGCTCTGTATAATAACGAGTAACGAGGAAAAATAGTTTGGCAAAAGAAGAAAATATTGAAATGGATGGAAAGGTCATTGAAACCCTTCCTAATACCATGTTTCGAGTAGAGCTGGAAAATGGTCATGTCATAACAGCCCATATTTCAGGCAAAATGCGCAAGCACTATATCCGTATCCTTACGGGTGATCAGGTTAAAGTCGAAATGACACCTTATGACCTTACCAAAGGTCGAATCACTTACCGTGGTAAGTAATCCTCCCCCTTCTTCTCTGAATTTTAGTCAATAAATCTACAAAGACGGTAATCAGTTTATTCACTGGTTACTGCTTCTTTGTTGGCTTCATAAGTGAAATCCAGTTCATCACCCTTCACTTTTATTCTTACTGTTCCGCCATTAGCAAGTTCACCAAACAGAATTTTGTCTGCCATAGGTGCCTTGATTTTTTCCTGAATCAGGCGAGCCATGGGGCGTGCACCCATGGTTTGGTCATAACCTTTGCTAGCCAGCCATTTCCTTGCATCGTCATCAACGTCAAGGTAAACCTGTTTATCGTCAAGTTGCACCTGAAGCTCTTCAAGCATTTTATCAACGACAGTCAGGATGACTTTTTCACTCAATGCTGAGAATTGTACGATTGCGTCGAGTCTATTCCTGAATTCAGGTGTAAACATTTTCTTAAGGGCTTCCTTACCATCGCTTGTGTGATCCTGATGAGTGAAACCCATGGAGCTTCGGCTCATGTCTTCTGCACCTGCATTGGTTGTCATGATGATGATGACATTACGGAAGTCTGCTTTACGGCCGTTATTATCTGTTAGCGTGCCGTGGTCCATAACCTGTAGCAGCAAGTTGAAGACTTCAGGATGGGCTTTTTCAATTTCATCCAGTAATAGAACACAATGAGGATGTTTGTTAATGGCCTCCGTTAGCAATCCGCCCTGATCGAAACCAACATAACCTGGAGGCGCACCAATCAGCCTGGAAACTGTGTGTCTTTCCATATATTCAGACATATCGAAACGAACGAGTTCGATACCAAGACTCTGGGCAAGCTGTTTACATAATTCTGTTTTTCCAACGCCAGTTGGACCAGAGAACATGAAACTACCTACAGGTTTTGCAGGCGTACCCAGCCCAGCGCGTGAAAGTTTGATGCATTCTGCAATCTTGGAAATGGCCTCATCCTGACCAAAAACCACCATCTTGAGGTTTCTTTCCAGGTTCTCGAGTAAATCCTTGTCTGAACTGCTGACGTTTCTTGCTGGAATCCGAGCGATTTTGGCGACGATTTCTTCAATATCATGAACGCCAATCACCTTCTTGCGTTTAGCGGGTACCTGTAATCGCTGGAAGGCCCCTACTTCATCAATCACATCAATCGCCTTATCAGGAAGCTGCCTGTCATTAATGTATTTACCAGCCAGTTCTGCAGCGGCCCTAAGCGCTTTATCTCGATATTTCACTTCATGATGTTCTTCAAAACCTGGCTTGAGTCCTTTCAGAATCTGGTAGGTTTCTTCAATACTGGGTTCAAGCACATCAACTTTCTGGAAACGTCTGGCTAGCGCTCTGTCTTTTTCAAAGATGCCTCGATATTCCTGAAAGGTGGTTGAACCAATACATTTCATTTCACCTGATGCCAGCATGGGTTTAAGTAGATTGGAAGCATCCATTACCCCGCCAGAGGTGGCACCGGCACCAATAATGGTGTGAATTTCGTCAATGAACAGAATGGCTTTATCACGCTTCTTCAGCTCGGCTAACAGAGCTTTGAGTCTTTTCTCGAAATCACCACGGTATTTTGTTCCTGCGAGCAACGCACCTAAATCCAGTGCATAAATCACGCTACCTTTGATGATATCCGGCACCTGATCTTCAACAATCATACGTGCCAAACCTTCGACGACGGCCGTTTTTCCAACGCCGGGGTCTCCCACGAGTAAGGGGTTGTTCTTTCTGCGTCGACTGAGAATCTGCAAGGTTCTTTCAACCTCGTCTGCCCTGCCAATTAATGGATCAATCTTGCCGTCAATGGCCGCTTCATTGAGGTTTCTTGCATAGGCCTCTAAAGGACTTTTTCGTTCTTCTTGTGCCGCTGCATCTTCAGGATTAGATTCGTTCTCATTCTGAGAATGCTCAGCATCATCATTTTGATTTTTGGTGATGCCATGAGAGATAAAGTTCACAACATCGATGCGTGAAATATCCTGTTTACCCAGGAAATAAATCGCCTGACTTTCCTGTTCACTAAAGATAGCGACAAGAACATTCGCACCACCCACTTCGCTTTTTCCTGAAGACTGGACGTGGAAAACAGCTCTTTGTAGCACTCTCTGAAAGCCCAGAGTGGGTTGTGTTTCCCTATCCATATCGTGTTCAGGGATAAGAGGTGTTGTTTCATGGAGGAATTCAAGAAGGTCATTTCTAAGTAAATCTAAATCCGCACCACAAGCGAGCAGGACATTGGCTGCTTCATCGTTGTCAACAAGTGCCAGTAATAAATGTTCCACCGTCAGGAATTCATGTCGTTTCTGACGTGCCTGAATGAAAGCATTGTTGAGTGTTAATTCAAGTGATTTACTTAGCATAAAATTACCCTTCCATTAAAATCTCAGGCAGGTTCAACTTCACATTGCAAAGGATGTTCGTTATCAAGTGCACAACGAACGACCTGATTAGCTTTTGTTTCAGCAATATCTCTTGTGAACACACCACAAACACCCTTACCTTCGGTATGAACCTGAAGCATGACCTGAGTCGCCTTGGTTCTATCCATCAAGAAAAATGTCTCTAGAATCTGTACTACAAATTCCATAGGCGTGTAGTCATCATTTATCAGAACGACTTTATAGAGTTGAGGTTTCTTGGTTTCTGGTTTTGCTTGTTCGACTGCAACCCCATGACCCATGGTGTAATCGTCAGACTCATTTGGCCAGTCATCTGAAGAAGAATTCATTTTCACCATTTATCAACAACTCCACATACCTAACTTTCGATGGCTATACGATATATCACTAAACAATAGTTAAAACATACCTCCATCTAGATAATGAGTACAGTATCTATTTTATCAAGCATTTAAGCACAAATTAGGAGCTTTGAGCTTGACTATTTATCCTGAAAGTACAGAATAAATCGATAGCGCGTCGCGCAGTTACCGGCGTTTTAATGGAACCTATTAGTGTTTTCTAGCTGTTATCTTCCATTAAATCATAAGAATAAAAACTAACATTAGCTGGTTGTCTGGTTTTTCTGAAGTCAGACCGTTCAGTAAATCAGTATCTCACTTGGCTTAGTTTCTGAATTAGCAGGTTTTTTTGCAAATTCATGAAGCAGGATAGCGGTATGAAGTCGGGAAAAGTGAAGTGGTTCAATAACTCCAAAGGATATGGATTCATAAGACCTGATGAAGGTGGTGAAGATCTTTTTGTTCACTATTCCTACATAGAAATGGAAGGTTATAAAACCTTGAAAGCTGGTCAGGCGGTATCGTTTGAAATTACACCAGCAGATAAGGGTTTTCATGCGACTAATATTGTTTGCCTTGATGAGAATAAGGATGGAAATAGCGACGGACAGGAATCCTCAGAACCGACAGAATAGATTTTTTTGCAAATTTCATTTCAAACGCCCTCTTACTTACCTAAACACGCTTCACTAGGTAAAATCAGCGGATGCCAAAGCCAAAAGCTCCTCCACCTTCTACAGCAAAACTGATTTTATTTAATAAGCCCTTTAAGGTGCTTTCTCAATTCACGTCTGAAGAAGATAAAGCGTCCTTAAAAGATTTTTTAAACGGCAATGAATGTAAGGGCTTTTATCCTGCTGGTAGACTGGATTTTGATTCGGAAGGCTTACTCTTGCTCACCAATCATGGTCCTTTGCAGCATCGTATTGCACATCCTGATAAGAAACTTGCTAAACATTACTGGGTACAAGTTGAAGGTATTCCAGCAGAGAGTGATCTTGCTCAACTAAGACAGGGAATTGAGCTGAAAGATGGAAAAACAAAACCTGCAAAAGTAAAACGAATTCATGAGCCAGCGATTTGGTCAAGAAACCCGCCTATTCGTTACAGGAAAAACCAGCAAACCACATGGCTGGAAATTGTTATTCATGAAGGAAAGAATCGTCAGGTAAGACGAATGTGTGCGGCAATTGGTTTTCCGTGTCTTCGGCTTGTGAGATTCAGGATTGGGTCATGGACACTTGATGCTTTATCGCCAGGACAATATTCAATAATCAAGGTTAATCTGAGCGTTTAATTCCACTTTTTTAAGCGAGCAAAATTTTCGTCACCTGTTTCAATCCAGATTTCATTTTCATCACTTACCTGTTTTTTCCAGAAAGGTGCATTGGTCTTAAGGTAATCCATGATGAATTCACAAGCCTCAAAAGCTTCTCGACGATGTTCACTTGCTACAACCACACTAACAATCTGCTCGCCGACTTTTATTTGCCCAATTCGATGCGTAATGCTTACTGCCAGAAGTGGCCATCTTTTTTCTGCTTCAGCGACATGAATGGCGATTTGCTTCTCACTCATGCCTGGATAATGCTCAATTTCCAGAAATCGTAGTGATTCGCCATTAATACCTTTTTCTCTCACAAGACCAACGAAAGCATTGATTGCGCCTGTGTCAGTGCATTGAGATTTAAGTTTTTCAATTTGTTGATCGAGGGAGAAATCCTCAGCTTGTATTTTGATGTCGAGAAACACGGCTATGGCTATCCTCCGCTCACAGGTGGATAAAAAGCGAGCTCATCACCATCTTGTAAACTGTATTGAATTGAAACCAATTCGTGGTTAACTGCTACCAGTAACTTTCCATTTTGTGAAAAAATTTCCTTCCATTTGCCATTACGGTCAGCAAGCAGCTTAATCACGTCAGTGACAAGGCATGTTTGTTCTACCTCCAGATTCTCTTCAGAAAGACCCAGTGCTTCCCGATAACGTGCAAAATATTTTAATTTTAGAGAGATCATTAACCTTTGCGGCTCCAGCTTCCACTTTTACCGCCCTGCTTTTCCAATAAACAAAGTTCAGAAATGACAATGCTCTTATCGATAGCTTTACACATGTCGTAAACGGTTAATGCTGCTACGCTTGCCGCTGTGAGCGCTTCCATTTCCACACCAGTTTTACCGCTCAAAGCACAGTTACTTAACACGCGAACCCTAGAGTGCTTTTCATCTAATTCAAATTCGACACTTACTTTCGTTAGCATAAGGGGGTGGCACAGAGGAATGAGTGTGGCTGTTTGTTTTGCTGCCTGAATACCAGCGATACGCGCAGTTGCGAGCACATCGCCTTTTTTATGATTACCTTCGAGCAATGCAGAGAAACAGGCAGAACTCATGGAGACCAAGGCCTGTGCGGATGCCTCTCTGTATGTGTCATTTTTATTGCTGACATCAACCATGTGGGCTTCACCCTCATTGTTTAGATGACTAAGTGTTTTTTCCATGAAGTTTTCCGGATTCGTTGAACTAGAAAAACGCTTGTAGAGACGGGATAATAGGCGTCTTCATTTTTCTACAGTTAGATAATAAATGACCTGGTCACCACACATCACCGTAGCCTGTATTGTTGAGCATAATCATAAACTGCTCTTCGTTGAAGAGCTGTCGGCAGGAAAAGCCGTGTTAAATCAACCTGCTGGGCATGTTGAAAAAGGAGAAACCTTGATTAGCGCAGCTATCAGGGAGACTCTTGAGGAAAGTGCCTGCAAAGTTGAGATTAAATCCTTACTGGGGATTTATACACATTTTCTTGAAGAACAGAACATGACTTACTTTCGTTTCTGTTTTATTGCAAACCTCATTGAAGAAGATGAAAACGGAGACCTTGACCCTGATATTATTCAAACCCACTGGATTGGGCGTGATGAAGCCTTGTCTTTTGAACAACGCTTCCGTAGCCCTTTAGTTAAGCGATGCCTGGATGATTATTTCTCGGGGCAATCTTTTCCTTTGACCTTGATTCAGGAGTTTGAATACGAATGAACGGGTTAGGAAAAAAGAAAGTGATTGTGGGTATGTCTGGTGGTGTGGATTCCTCTGTTAGCGCCCTACTCTTACAACAGGCAGGTTATGAGGTAGAAGGCCTGTTTATGAAAAACTGGGATGAAGACGATGGTACGGAATATTGCACTGCTAAAGAAGATTTGGCTGATGCGCAAAATGTTTGCGACTCACTCAGTATCAAACTTCATCAAGCAAATTTCGCCGCGGAATATTGGGATAATGTATTCGAGCATTTTTTATCTGAATATAAAGCTGGTCGTACGCCAAACCCTGATGTGCTTTGTAATCGGGAAATCAAATTCAAGGTATTCAAGGACTATGCAAGTATCCTTGGCGCAGATTTCATAGCTACTGGTCACTATGCACGTTTAAAAGAGGAAAATGGTAAGTGTTTTTTACTAAAAGGGCTTGATGACAATAAAGACCAAAGTTATTTCCTTCATGCTGTGAGCCAGGAGCAACTTCAAAACGTTATCTTTCCTATTGGTGAGCTTCCAAAATCACGTGTTAGGGAAATAGCAGAAGAAAATCAACTAATCACTCATGACAAAAAAGACAGTACGGGTATCTGCTTCATTGGCGAGCGAAGATTCAATGATTTCCTTGCAAACTATTTACCAGCTCAACCAGGCTTAATTAAATGCAAGGATAATTCTTCTGGAGAAGAAGTGATATTGGGTGAGCATCATGGACTTATGTACTACACCATTGGCCAGCGTCAGGGAATTGGCATCGGTGGTTTGAAAGATTTTTCCGATGAGCCCTGGTTTGTTTCTGAAAAAGACTTAACAACGCAGACGCTCTACGTGGTTCAGGGTGGTATGCATGAGGATTTATTAAAGAATGCACTGCGTTGCAGTAGTATTCACTGGATCAATGAAGCGCCTTCAATGCCTTTAAAGTGCAAGGTCAAGACTCGGTATCGTCAAAGTGACCAGGAGTGCGTTATTGACTGGGATGAAGATAGTCAAAGCTACATTGCCAGTTTCATTGAAAAACAACGTGCAATTACTCCGGGACAATATCTGGTCATTTATCAAGGCGATAATTGTCTTGGTGGTGGCGTTATTTCTGAAGCCTTTAACCAATAAAGATATTCATGAACGAAAGAATCAGAAATCAGGGAATTGCGCTTTCAGCTCTTATTCAAAGTGCTGATCTTGTTAATCGCTTAGCAAGTCACGGTCAGGTGCCAGAATCATCTTTGAAAATCATGCGTGATTCACTTTTTCGTTTCGATGTTGAGAATGTCAGTGAAATCTATGTAAACAATCAGGATTCTGATTTGAATCAGAATCTGCATACTGGGATCAGGGTTGCGAGAAAAATCTTTCTTGAAAACGCCAATCAGGAATACGCTCATACGATTCGATATGTACTAGCACTGATTCAACTTGAAAAGCATTTTCGCCACTCCCCTGAACTCATGGATAAGGTAAGAAACCGTCTGCAAGCATTAAAGGATCAGGCAGATGATGATCTTATTTCAGAGTTGTATCTGGATACATTGGCGAAACTCCCCTTTCGTATTCAGGTCTTGGGGAAGATGCAACACCTTAAAAATCCAAGGAATGAGTATCAGATAAGAACCCTGCTTTTCTCAGGACTTCGTGCAGCCATGCTTTGGCATCAAATGGGTGGACGCAGGTGGCACTTTCTCTTCAGGAAGAAGGCAATTATCGCTTCAATAGAGGCATTAAAGGGATAGTCTTATCGACCAGTAAATCAAAAAAAGCTTATAATATTCAGGCTTCTATTTATCCATTTTTCAGGATTCCACATGACAGATTTTCAGCTCAGCGAACTCACTGCAATCTCACCTATTGATGGACGCTATGGCTCCAAGACATCGTCTCTTCGAGCAGTTTTTAGTGAGTTTGGTTTGATTAAGGCCAGGGTACAGGTTGAGGTTCAATGGTTGCTGATTCTGTCGGAACATCCTGACATTAAAGAGGTGCCCTCTTTTACAGAAGCAACCCGGAATTTCCTGAAATTGATTGTTGAAAACTTCTCTGAAAATGACGCTGTTGAAATCAAGAATACAGAAAAAACAACTAACCATGATGTTAAGGCGGTTGAATATTTTCTGAAGAATAAAATCAAGGGAAATAAAGAGCTCGAAGCAATCGAGGAATTCATTCATTTTGCCTGCACTTCTGAGGACATCAATAATCTTTCTCATGCCATTATGCTTTCGAATGGTAGAGAAATAGTTGTAGCTCAACTAAATCAGGTTTGTGATTCACTTAGAAAGTTTGCGAACGACTTTTCGAGTAAACCGATGTTGTCAAGAACCCATGGTCAAACTGCTTCCCCTACTACTGTTGGGAAAGAATTTGCAAATGTACTGGCTAGAATGGAAAGGCAAACAAAACACTTAAAAGATATTGAATGTTTGGGGAAAATTAATGGTGCTGTAGGAAATTATAACGCGCACTTAAGTGCTTACCCAGATGTTGACTGGCAAGCACTTAGCAAGAAAATGGTAGAAAGTCTTAACCTTGTCTGGAATCCCTATACAACCCAAATTGAACCTCATGATTACATGGCCGAGCTATTTAATTGTATTGAAAGGATTAATACGATTTTAATTGATTTATCGAGAGATATCTGGGGTTATATTTCTGTTGGTTATTTCAAACAGAAAACCATTAAAGGTGAAATTGGTTCTTCTACCATGCCTCATAAAGTAAATCCGATTGATTTCGAAAATGCGGAAGGCAACCTTGGCATCGCTAATGCTGTTTTCCATCATCTTGCAATTAAACTTCCCATTTCTCGTTGGCAAAGAGATCTGACTGATTCGACTGTTCTGCGTAATATGGGCGTTGGTTTTGGTCATAGTCTGATTGCCTATCAATCATTATTGAAAGGTTTTTCAAAGCTTGAGTTGAATGAAGCAAAATTACTTGCTGACCTTGATCAAGCATGGGAAGTATTGGCTGAACCAATTCAGACAGTGATGCGTAAATATGGCGTTGAAAATCCCTATGAAAAATTAAAGGAACTTACGCGCGGTAAGGAAATGAATAAAACATCACTTCAGGAATTCGTTCAAGGTCTTGATATTCCTGACGATGCGAAAAAGGAATTGTTACAACTAACACCAGCAAGCTATATTGGTATTGCTTCCAAATTAGCTAAGGACATTTAAAAAAAGCCCAACCAGGGCTTTTTTTTATTTTGTCATTATTTTAATTTTGCTTTCAGTTCTTTCCGTCTGGCGTGAAGTACTGGCTCAGTATAACCATTCGGTTGTTCACAACCTTTTAAGACAAGGTCGAGGGCAGCTTGAAAGGCTACGTTGCTATCAAAATCAGGTGCCATGTTATTGTAATTGGCATCATCAGCATTCTGTTTATCAACAATCACTGCCATTCTTTTCATGGTTTCTATGACTTGCTGCTCGCTGCAGATACCGTGATGAACCCAGTTTGCAATATGCTGACTTGAAATCCTTAAGGTAGCTCTATCTTCCATTAAGCCAACATTATTGATGTCTGGAACTTTGGAACAACCGACGCCTTGATCAATCCATCGAACTACATATCCAAGAATTCCCTGAGTATTATTGTCGAGTTCAGACTGAATCTGTTCTTTAGATAAATTATTTTCCGTCATCACAGGAATAGTGAGAATATTATCAAGAGAAGCTCTTGCCCTTCCTTTGATATTTTCCTGAATAGCCTGAACAGATTCCATGTGATAATGCATGACGTGTAAGGTGGCTGCAGTTGGTGAAGGAACCCATGCGCAATTTGCACCTGCACGCGGATGTGCAATTTTTGTTTCAAGCATTTCAGCCATTTTATCAGGTTTTGCCCACATGCCTTTGCCGATTTGTGCTTTGCCTTTTAAGCTACAAGCAAGACCAATATCTACGTTCCAGTCTTCATAGGAATTAATCCAGGCTTGGGATTTCATTGTGCCTTTGGGAACCATTGCGCCGGCCTCCATGCTGGTATGAATCTCATCACCTGTTCTGTCTAGAAAACCTGTATTAATAAAGATAAGTCTGTCTTTTGCAGCGCGTATGCATTCCTTAAGATTAATAGTGGTTCTTCTTTCTTCATCCATGATGCCAAGTTTCAGCGTGTTCTTCGTCATTCCCAGCAGGCTTTCTACTTTGCCATAAAGTGTGTTTGCAAAAGCGACTTCCTCGGGACCATGCATTTTGGGTTTAACGATATAAACGCTTCCAGCACGGCTATTTTTAAATGGGCTATTACCATTTAAATCATGCAAGGCAATCATGCTAGTAATCATGGCGTCCATGAAACCTTCGGGAACTTCTCTTCCTTCTTCATCCAGGATTGCATCACTTGTCATCAAGTGGCCTACATTTCTCACGAGTAATAGGCTTCTTCCTTGTAAAACAAGATCATCACCATCTTTACCAAGATATTTTCTGTCCTGATTTAATTTTCTAGTGAGTGTTGTGCCACCTTTGTTGAAGGATTCTTCAAGGCATCCTTTGTTTAGACCAAGCCAGTTTCGATAAACGAGTACCTTATCTTCAGCATCAACAGCCGCAACAGAATCCTCGCAATCCTGAATTGTAGTAATTGCAGACTCTAGGTAAACATCCTTAACGCCAGCAAGATGAGTGCTTCCAATTTGATGTGCTCTATCTATCTGGATCTCTACATGCAAACCATTATTTTTCAGAAGAATGACGCTTGGAGCATCTGCATTTCCTTGATAACCAATAAATTTTTCTTCATCAATAAGTGTTGTAGTTTGACCATTTTCTAAATTGGCAGTGAGTTTTCCATCTTTACATTGATATTGTTTGACCTCTGAATGTTTTGCGCCTTTCAATGGGAGATGGCTATCAAGAAACTGACTGGCGTATGCAATAACTTTCTCACCTCTGGCTGGGTTATAACCCTTGCCCTTTTCAGTTCCATTATCTTCAGGAATAACGTCGGTGCCATAAAGTGCATCATAAAGACTTCCCCAGCGTGCATTTGCAGCATTAAGAGAAAAACGTGCATTGTTGATTGGTACAACAAGTTGAGGTCCTGCGATTAATGCAATCTCTTCATCCACATTTTCAGGCTGGATTGAAAAATCATTACCCTCTGGCAGTAAATACCCAATGTCTAAAAGAAATTTCTTATAGGTATCAAAATCAGCGTCAGGATTACTTTTATGCCAATGATCAATCTGTTCTTGAATTGAATCGCGTTTTGAAAGTAAGGCTCTATTTATTGGAGCAAGTTCTTTGACAAGATCTGCAAAACCTTCCCAGAAAGTTTCAGTTTCAATACCAGTGCCAGGTAATGCTTCCTGATTAACAAAATCAAAAAGGATTTTTTCTATTTGAAGACCAGAATGTTGAACACGAGCACTCATTGAACACGCCTCTTTTAAATGCAACTACGGGAAATATGGCTTTAGTCTAGCATGCTAGAGAAAGCGAAATTCATTAAGGCTTTCTATAACCACAATTCATGTTTTTTATTTATTTGTCTTTTGGATAATGTCAGGAAATAGGCATGTCAACTTGCTTGCCAACATGTGCAATCAATCGCCTCAACCATTGGTGCGCTGGATTGTTATGAAGCAGCGGACTCCAGGCCATCTTTAGTTCAAATTCGGGTATGAAGAAAGGTGGCTCCTTGATTATCAAATCACTATTTTTTGTCTGTAGATAAGCAATTCTGGTCGGCAGCGTAGCAATCAGGTCATTATTCTGCGCTAACAAAGCAGGCATTTGATAATGTCTTGTGAATACGCTGATTTTTCGTTTTTGCCCAATCCGGTCTAGTGCTTGATCAATCCAGCCCAAGCCACCATGGTTTTGTGGATTTACACCAAAGCCTACGCCCATTCCTGTTTTGCTGACCCAGATATGCTGGGCTTCTAAATAGGATTTCAGGTTGAAATGTTTCGCTGCTGGGTTATTTTTATTGAGTAAGCAGGAAAATGAGTCTTTCCAGATGTTCACGGAATGAAAAGATTGGGGAATATCGTTAAAACGATTGATTGCCATGTCCACTTTTCCTTGCTCCATGTCGGTATAACTCACATCGCTTGGCGTCAGAAGATCAAGGATGATGTTCGGGGCCTCACTTCTAACCACTTTAACCAAGGGTGCCAGCAGGGTTGCTTCGGCATAGTCG
Source organism: Pseudomonadales bacterium (assembly GCA_040235395.1). Classification (GTDB taxonomy): domain Bacteria; phylum Pseudomonadota; class Gammaproteobacteria; order Pseudomonadales; family JBECKS01; genus JBECKS01. Next base: position 12,631 of record JBECKS010000166.1, read on the forward strand.
CTAGCCATGATTCTGAATACCTTGTCGCTTTGGTATGGGACAAAGGCCTGGCGTGGCTGCAGGACTTTTTGCATATCAGAAATAACGGCTGCGACTTTCGGTTGCAGCTCGATGGCGCGCTCAGTGGCTGTCATTCCTTCACTTGAGCGAATCAATAAGGGGTCTTCAAACAGGTCTCTAAGCCTTTTCAGTCCATTGCTCATGGCTGGCTGGGTGATACCAAGGTGTTCGGCAGCTCGAGTAACACTTTTTTCCTGTAACAGGACGTTCAAGTAGACAAGAAGATTAAGGTCAACTCTTGAAATATTCATGAGGGAAATGCTCTCTAATACATGTATAAATCAGGAACATTATTATGCCAGAGCCTAGATATTTGTGATATTTATTTTGCTGAGAGATTCATTCTCAGCATCAATATCACCATGTGCATCTAGATAAGCTGACCAAAGGCGGTCAGCAGTTTTTCCAGGGGGTTTTTCAGTTGTGTTTTTAAGGCTAGATGATGCTCTATTCAGTGTCAGGTTCCTGAAATCAAATAAGTCCATATCGGCTAATTGACTAGGTTTCACTGTCTGTATGGCATTGAAAATGGTTTCCACACGCCCTGGGTGGGATTTTTCCCATGTTTCCAGCATTTGCTTTATGACCTGTCGTTGCAGGTTTTCTTGAGAGCCACATAAATTGCAAGGAATAATTGGGAAGTCCTTGTGTTCTGCGTAGTTGGCAAGGTCTGTTTCCTTGCAGTAGGCTAAAGGCCTGATAACGATATTCTCTTTATCATCACTTAGGAGTTTTGGTGGCATGGCCTTCAACTGGCCGCCATAAAACAGATTCAGGAATAGTGTTTCCACAATATCATCACGGTGGTGACCTAGTGCTATTTTGTCAATCTGATTTTCTTTTGCAAAACTGTAAAGATTTCCTCTTCTTAATCGAGAGCATAAAGAACAGGTTGATTTTCCTTCGGGAACTAATGATTGAACGACGCTATAAGTGTCTTCTTCAATGATATGGAAAGGCACATTTTTTTTACTTAAATAGTTTGGCAATACATCTTCAGGGAAACCTGGTTGTTTCTGGTCAAGATTAACGGCAATAAGGTCAAAGTGAATTGGGGCTGTTTTCTGTAGATGAAGAAGGATTTCCAACATTGAATAGGAATCCTTTCCTCCTGATAAGCACACCATTACCCTGTCGCCATCTTCAATCATATTAAAATCGATAATGGCTTTGCCTACATTGCGGCGTAATCTTTTTTCAAGTTTGTTGATATTCTGTTGCCTGGCTCTTGTTGTCATTTGTAAAACCAAAAAAAAAGGCTGGATAAACCAGCCTTTTAAAAATAAAAGAACTGATCTTACTTAAGCTCTTTGGAAGAAAGACCTAGTACGTTTCTTGCAACAATCAGTTGCTGAATTTGCTGAGTACCCTCAAAGATGTCGAGAATTTTAGAATCTCTAGCAAACTTTTCAAGCAGATTGTCTACGCTGTAACCAAGACTTTGGCAAAGCTCTACAGCTTTCAGGCTGGCATGACTACCGCTCCTACCGGCTTTAGCTTTTGACATTGAAGCTTCTTTTGAATTTGGCATTTTGTTATCTGCCATCCAGCCAGCTTTTAAAGCTAATAGGCGAGCAGACTCTATATCTGCCTCCATGCGATACATTTCGGCCTGAGCGGCTGAGCAATTATAAAGGCGTTTCTTATAATCAAAGGAAACCCCTTCTTTTGATAGCATGTCTTTTGACATATCAATAGAGGCTTGCCCAACACCAATTGCCATGGCAGCAACCATAGGTCTTGTGTTATCGAACGTTTGCATTACTCCGCCAAAAGCTTTTTTCCTTGCTTCTTCCGTATCAGCTACTTCAGCGCTACCCAGAATATTATCTTTCGGGATTCGACAGTTGTTGAATGAAAAAGCTGCAGTGTCTGATGCGCGAATCCCCATTTTCTTTTCAAGTCTAACCAACTCCATGCCAGGTGTTCCCTTTGGAACAACGAAGGACTTAATTGCAGCTTTCCCCTTTGATTTATCAAGTGTTGCCCATACAACAACTGTATTACAGCGATGGCCAGCTGTTACGAAAATTTTCTCGCCATTTAAAACCCATTCGTCGCCATCTAGAGTTGCTGTCGTACTAACAGCAGAGGAATCGGAGCCAGTACTTGGTTCAGTAATAGCCATGCCAGCATAAACTCGACCGAATCTTTCTTTTTGCTCTGGTGTGGCAACTGATTGAATTGCAGCATTCCCTAAACCAACACCGGGGAGAGCTAACATCAATCCACAACATCCCCAGGCAATATTGGAAACGGTTACCACTGCGGTCATTTGGCCACCGTTCTTGATTTCATTTGAGCTTCCATCTTCACTCAGGAATGAAGACATTACGTCGCCGCTTTCGGAGTCAGATTCTTTTTTACTACCCCCCGGCGCGCCGCCGCCCATTAAACCACCGAGTTGCTCCATTTCAGGAATATCGTCATGTTCCTGAATGTCATATTTTCTTGAAATAGGACGTAACATACCTTGAGCTAAACCCCTGGTAAGTTGATCCATGTTTTTTAAACCTTCTGAAAGCTCTAAGTTAATCATCTTTAATTCCTCAATTCTGTTTAATGCTGAAATATGTGTTGATATTCAATTAGATACTTGCACAACCTTCAAGAATTCCAACTGCTCTCAAATTTCTATACCAGAGCTCAACGGGATGCTCACGAATAAATCCGTGTCCCCCAAGAATCTGAACACCATTTGTTCCAATTTCCATGGTTTTTTCAGCACATAACACATGAGCAAGGTAGGCATCTCTGTAAAAATCCATTCCTTGCTCTGCTCTGGAAGCTGCTTTCCAGACCATTAATCTCATTCCTTCGAGTTCAATTGCCATGTTTGCAATCATGAATGCCACCGATTGCCGATAAGCAATAGGTTCACCAAAAGCAATACGCTCATTTGCATATTCTGTTACATATTCGAGTACCGCCTCACAAGTTCCTAAAGAAAGAGCGCAGGTCCCAAGTCTTGAAAGCGCTATGAACTTATCGAGATTAAAAGATTTTTCACCTTCACCAAGTTTGGCATTTGCAGCGACTTCAACATTTTCCAGGGTCACCGTGCAGGTCTCAATTGGCCTTAGCCCCATATTCTTTTTCGATTCAATGGAAAGTCCATTTGCACCCTTTTCTACTATAAAAGCTTCTACATTCCCTCCTGTTTCTTGGGCGATAACTAAAATGTATTCAGCAGTACTTGCAAGAACAACATTGGTTTTTACACCATTAAGTACATATCCTTTGGATGATTTTTCAGCCTTTGTTTCTGGTTCAGTAGGTTCAAATGTTGCCTTTGGTTCCATGAAAGCGATGGTTGCAGCAACGAAAGACTCAGACGCTAATGGAGATAAATATTTTTCTTGCTGAGCTTCCGTTCCATTATCAATAACTGTATTGATGAATGCCAAAGGAGTTACAGCTGCTAACGCTAAAGAGAAATCTCCCTTGCCTAGGTCTTCGGCATTTAAAGCATTTGAAATTGGAGATCTAGGCATACCCGCTCCACCAAGAGCCTCTGGGATTGGTATTAAGCTCAGCCCCAATTCAACTGTTTTATCTAGGAATCCTTCAGGCGTGGAACCATTTTCATCAGATTCTCTACTAATGGATTTCAGTTCTGATTCTGCAAAGCGTTGCATTGATTCTCTAGTAATGCGTTGCTCTTCAGTCAAGGTCAAATCAAATAAAGCGGCCTGCTCAGACATACCAATTCCTCTTGTTTGCTTTAGTTCAGGAGTTGCTAATACAGGAGAGAATCCTGAATTAGGGGTTTTTGGGAGTAAAGACTAAAGTCTTATTTCTAGAGCCAATAGCTCCCATAGATTGAGGCGGAAATATGATTCAAACACTTGTTTAAATCAAGTGCATTTACGACAAGAGAATGTCTCAATTGGGTAGCAAATTACATAATACAAAAATTAAAATGTTACTTTTAACTTTCTAGCCTTCTGCTGAAAAGTGAATATGTGGCTAACTTGTTGATTTATATAAAAATAACCAACAACAAATCCTTCAAAAGGAACTTTAGACGACAAATATATCTTCATAGATGTTACTTTTAGTTATTTAAAGCTTGTAATACAAAAAAATATGGTTACTATACGTAACCAGCTTATGTTGCTTTGATTTATTTCAAAGTTTTAACTCTGTGATAGCCCCGCTTTCCCTCTCCTTTAGCGGGGCTTTTTTTTGCCTAAATTAAGTCGTTATAGAGTTTGCTCTCTCCTTCTGGACGTTTTCTGAAGCGTTTGTAACCCCACATATATTGCTCAGGATGTTCTTTAACACAGTCCTCAACGGCCTTATTTAAAGCTGTTAGTGAAATGCGTATATCATCACTATAAATTTCATCTGGAAGCGATTTAAAAATAATGTCGAACCCTTCTCCTACTTCACGCCGATTAATATAAGCAAGTAAAGTTTTTGCACCAGATTTGCTTAGCATTTTCGAGATTAAGGTCATGCTGTAGGCTTCGATACCAAAAAATGGTGCAAATGCTCCACTGTTTTTACCCGGCTCCTGATCTGGGAATATCAGTATATTACCACCACTCCTTAAGGTAGATGTTAGCGAGCTAATTCCTCTTGCGTTTGCTGGCGCTAATTTTAGCCCTGTTTGTGAACGCCCCTGAGACATCAGTCGGTCAACTTCTATGAGTTGAGCTGGCGTATACATTGCTCTTATTTCCATTTTTTCACACATGTAGGCATTCAGCATTTCCCAGTTGCCTAGGTGCGGGAGGATTATGATTAGTCCGTTTGGCGCCTCCATGGCTTGATCTAGAAACTCTTCCCCCTGCACTTTCCTGAGATGCCTTAAAGAGGCTTTGGGGTGAGATGTCCACAGAAATGCTATTTCAAAAAGTTGCATTCCTCCGTGCTCAAAAACCTTACGCAAAAATAGTTCTTTTTGCGGAATTGACATGTCTGGGAAGCAGAGTTCTATATTACGTCTTGCGATTTTTACCTCCCTTGTATTCAACATGACCATTAATTTGCCTAAATATTTTCCTATCCTTTGGCTTATTCGCAAGGGGATCTTGCCGGCGAGCTTAATGAAAAAAACAGCAAGGACCCCCTTAAGGCTCGGTCGTGAAACAAGTGTATTAGTGGGCTGTGAATTTGGTGATTTTGATTTCATAATACTTAAAGTTTGAGAGGCACTATCTAAACCGATAAGCCCGTAATAATAGTATAGACTTCGAAGAAAGACATGAAATTAAATGAACAACAGATAAATACTCTCGAAGCACTGCTTGAGAGGCATAACCCGGATGATTCATTAAACAAAAATGAAGTGCATGGTGTGCTAAGTGCGCTAAATGTGGGACCAATTGATTTAACTCTAATAGAGAAAGTTAACTTTATACTTTGGGGAGAGGCTATTTCCGACCAGGTCAAAGGAGAACAAAATGAAATTTGTGACTTGGTTGCCATGTTGGATAAGGAAATAAGTGCACAGCTATTATCTAGTGAGGAGCTGGAATTACCATGTGATTTGGACTTGGAAAATAACAATAATAGCTTTCAGGATTGGCTGACTGGTTTTTTTGATGCATTTTTTATTGATGAAAAACTTTGGTATCAAGAAAATGAAGATGATATTGCACAAATGTTATTACCCTTCTTTGCCTGTTATCTTGAGCTTGAAGATGAAGAGTTGCAAAAAATAAGAAAGGATAAGAAAGTTTTACAGAGAATTGCTGATGATATTCCCTATGCATTGCAAGATTTATATCTATTTTTTCATAATAGAAGTTAGCTTGTTACTGTAACAGTCTTCTGATTGGAATAATCATTGCAAAAAATAACAATAAACCTGAAAAAATCCAAAGTGATGCAAAATACATAAATAATTTAGGCGCCATCATTAATGTGGTCATAAGTGATTCCTGATAATAAAAAAACCACTGATGTCCATTTGGAAATACAAATTCATGCAGCAGTTCAAATACTTCTAAAGGACCGATAATTAATATTGTAATGAAGGAAAATGAAAATAGCAGGATATAAAATAAAACTAATTTCTTTATATTGAGAATCTCTGATGTTTTATAAAAATATAAAAAAGTAAGGCATGAAAAAAACAAAATAATCGAAAACCATGAAACCATTTTAAAGATGCTTACTATTCTACTGACATCAATAAGGTGAATAATTTCATTTTCTGTGAGTAGCGTACCTAACTTCTCTCCTTTAGGCGAATGAAAAGATATTTTGTCTAGACCTGAGCCATTTGAATTTATTGATTTCAGGATAGCGTTGAACAGGCGAACTCTTTCATCTCTATCGGTTTGTGAGAATTCAGGCTTAAGCTCATTTTGAGGTGCAAAATAATCAATAAATTCTTTTAATTCAGTATGGTCGTACCAGACTTGATAGAGAAAATTCTGCGATGACCAGAACACCCAGCTCGAAAAAAAGCATACTATCAACATAAGCGGGAATAGAGAAACCCAGCAAATCTGCCGAAATTTATTTACAAATTTGTTCATGGTCTGCTTTGAATGAAAGATTAAATTCTCACTCTCTAAAAGGCTTGTTATAATTGCTCTTCTCAGACTATTACAAGGAATAATCATGGACTTTCAGCTCAGTGACCAGCAACTAGAACTTCAACAAGCAGCAAGAAACTTTGCTCAAAAAGAGCTAAAAGATTTGGCCAAAGAACTTGAAGCTAAAGCTGAGGCGCCAAGTAAGGATACTCTAAAACAATATGGTGAGTTAGGCTTTCTTGGAATAAATATTCCCAAGACCTATGGAGGACTTGGTCTAGGAAACCTGGAGGCGCTATTGGTATTGGAAGAATTTGCTAAAATTTCATCAGCTGTTGCCTTTCCTGTCTTTGAGTCTTGTGTAGGACCAATTAAAGCAATAGAGAACTTTGCTTCTGAATCCTTGAAACAAGCAGTTATTCCTAAGGTTTGTGCTGGCGAATTTATTTGTGCTGTATCGATGTCAGAGCCTAATGCCGGCTCTGCGCTTACAGAGCTAACAACAAGGGCGCAAATTAAAGATGACAAGATAATTTTAAATGGAACAAAACGCTGGTGTTCGGGTGGAGGTCATTCTGACGGTTATGTGGTTTATTGCCGACTTTCAGATGAACCTAATGCTCGAGGAATTGGTGCGGTTTTCGTTGAGAAACATAGAGAAGGTGTCAGCTTTGGAGCTCAGGAACAATTAATGGGTTTTAGGGGCGTTCCTTCGGCAGATATTTATCTCGATAATGTTGAGGTGCCATTAGACAATTTGATTGTACCAGCTGGTGGTTTTTCTAAACTTATGGAAGCTTTCGATTTAGAAAGGTGCGGTAATGCCACAATGGCGCTTGGGCAGGCATCTGGAGCATTAGAGGATTTGCTTCCTTATATTCAGGAAAGACAGCAATTCGGGAAACCCATTATAGAATTTCAGGCTGTTCAGTTAAAAGTTGCCGAAATGGTAATGAAAGTTGAATCATCCAGGCTGCTTATTCATAGAGCTGCCGTTAATTCAGAAAAAGGACTGCCATCGATACTGGACTCATCTACTGCTAAATGTTTCGCAAACGAAATTGCGCGGGAGGTTACTGGAAATGCTGTTCAGCTAATGGGTGCATATGGTTATTCAAAAGAGTACCCAATGGAAAGAAGGATGAGAGACGCTTGGGGCTGGGGTATTGCTGGTGGTGCTATCGACATCCAGAAAACAAATATTACTTCAGCACTAGTTGGTAGAAGGTTTAATCAGCGCGCAAAGTAGTCGGTTTATATTTAAAAGCTCAACTTATAAATCAAATAGCTATTAAAACAACCCTACTTTTGATTTTGCTTATAAATAATTTTTGCATTTCCCTTTAGGTTTGCCATGTGATTTCCCCAGTCGATGGGAGCATTCTGATAGGAAGCTTGGCGAACTTGGGTACGTAATTTCTCATCATCAAGCGTAGAATCGTTATCTATTACATTTATTAGTTGAATAATTGCTAAATTATTTTCACCAACTTCTACGGAAGAAACTGAATTTTCACCTTCTGTAGGTCTAGGCATTTTAAAGAGCTCTACAAGAATTTCTCCAGGAATATCACTTTCCTGTCTTTCGATTTTTTCTTTCACTATCCAATCTAGATCCATGCTGGTATCGACTTCAGACCTAGAAGCACCAGATGCAAGTTTCTGTATAATATCTTCTTTTAATGCGTTCATATTTTCTGTAGCTTTTTCAGATTTAATTGATTGAACAATATCATCTTTAACTGCATCCAAAGGCTTAACCTCTGGCAATTGGTGTTCCTTTACTCTTATGACAATCGCATGACCACTATCCAATTCGACCACGCTGCTGTTTTCTTGTTCAATCAACACATCATTTGAGAATGCGAGATTTCTGACATCCTGATTTTCCGCGATACCTTCACCTGAATTAATTGAAAATAAAGTGCTTTCTTTTATTTGCAAACCTGCCCTTAATGAAGGCTCAGTTAGATCAGGTGATTCATAAAGTACTTCCTCAATAGAAGAGATCTTTTCCTGATAAATTTTTCTGGCAGACTCTGCTTTCAATAAAGTTGCTATACGTTCTCTATCAGTTTCTAAATCCAGGGCTTCAGATTTATCAATTTCTGTCAGTTTAATAATGTGATACCCAAATTCGGTGAGAACCGGTTCTGAGATTTCGCCAACATTTAAAGAATAAAGTGCATTCTCAAATTCAGGAACATAAGCGCCTCTTCCAGCGAAACCAAGATCACCACCCTGCTTTGCTGAGCCAGGATCTTCTGAATAATTTTTGGCTAATTCAGCGAAACTTTTTCCATCACTTAGTTGCTGTTTAACATCTTCTGCAATTTTATAAGCTTCGCTTTCATTTCTGTTTTCATCTACAGTAATTAATATGTGTGAAGCTTTACGTTGGGCATTTTGATTTATGGCTTCTTGTTCAGATTCGAATCTTGCAAGAATTTCATCTTCTGAAATAGTAATTCCGGCTTCGAAATCAGAAGCTTTTAATTCAATGTAATCTATGCTCACTAATTCTTCAGTCATAAAGGAATTAAGGTTATCGTTGTAAAAATTTTCTATATCAGTATCTGAAACTTCCACTTTTGCTTGAAAATCGTCATTTTTCAGAAGAATGTATGCGGTGTCTCTTTGTTGATTTTTAAGTGAATCTAACATCCTGATTTCACTTGGTAGTCCAAAGGTGGAGGTTTTAATTCCCTGTTGTGGTTGGCTATTGCGGATGTCGTCCCCAATTAGTTTTATTATCTGTTTGGTTGATAATCCCTGTCTTGCGGCAACAGTTTCAAAAACCTCTTGTGAAAACTTACCATTTTCATCAAAAAATGAAGGAATATTCCTGATTACTTCGCTTACTGATGAAAATGAAGCTCCAAGGTTATTATCATCGGAATATTTTTTACTGAGTTCCTCTTCTATAAGTTGTCCCATTGCGCCTTCTTTTAGGGCTTCATCAGATAACAAACTCATATCAAACTGCTTGCCAAAACGACGTCTAATCTGTTCTTTATTTCTTTCTACCGCGTTACTGATTTGAGCATCGGTTATTACCTCACCATTAATTTCAACTGGCCCGGGGATATTATTGAATGCTGTAAAAATTGAACTTGCTCCGAAGAATAAGAACGGAGAAACAAATAAAATTAACAGAGTCTTTCCTGCCCACCCCTTTAATGCTTTACGCATGAAAGCTAACATATGCCACCTGAGTTCTAATTGAGCTAATAATCAAATTTCATCAAAAAAAAAGCGCGGGATTCCGCGCTTTTTATCAAAAATAATAAATTTTTAATTCACGGCATCCTTCAAGGCCTTACCAGCTTTAAAACCAGGAACCTTTGCTGCCTTAATTTGAATCGTTTCACCAGTCTGTGGATTGCGACCAGTACGAGCTGCTCTGTCTTTTACCTGAAATGTTCCAAAACCAACTAGAACAACCTGGTCTCCATCTTTAAGAGCATTTGTAATAGTATCCAGAGCTGCGTCTAATGCTCTTCCTGCTGATGCTTTTGAAATATCTGATGCTGATGCAATTGAATCAATAAGTTCTGACTTGTTCACGCCGTTCCCCTTAAGTTAAATGAATGTCTTGAAATGTATGTTTAGCTGAGGCTTAGCCGAATGGATTTTTGTACTCAACAAAACTGGAAATCGTAATTATTTTTATAGTACCACGACCTGCGCACTGCACGAGTTGCTTCCTTAAAAACTGCTCCTTTATACCAACCCTCTTTATTCAGTGTCAAGCAAAACCCTTGTAAATACTGTGTTTCAGAGCTTTTTCTCCATCCTGAATTTCAATAAAATGATGAAAAAACTCTTGATTTTTTTTAATGGGTACTGATACGAGATTTTGAGCTTTTAGTTTTTTTACTTCGATTTTCTTTGATTGTCTCAACATCTTCTAGAGGTGTTGGAACCCTGGTCAAAGCCACCTCAAGTACTTCATCAATCCACTTAACAGGAATGATCTTGAGATTCTGTTTTACATTTTCTGGGATTTCCTTGAGATCTCTCACGTTCTCGGCAGGGATAATCACTGTCTTCACTCCGCCTCTATGTGCAGCCAAAAGCTTTTCCTTTAAACCACCTATAGGAAGAACCTGCCCTCTCAAGGTGATTTCGCCTGTCATAGCCACTTCAGCTTTTACAGGAATTCCAGTAAGAATTGAGACTATAGCTGTGCACATTCCAATCCCTGCACTTGGACCATCTTTAGGGGTAGCTCCTTCAGGCATATGAACGTGAATATCGATTTCATCATGCATGCCTTTAGGGATACCGAGAACAGCTGAGCGACTTCTTACGACTGTCATGGCGGCCTGTATTGATTCCTGCATGACATCACCAAGACTTCCCGTTTTAATGACGCGGCCTTTACCAGGGATAGAAACAGCTTCGATATTTAGGAGTTCGCCCCCAACCTGAGTCCAGGCAAGACCGGTAACCTGACCAATCTGATCTTTCTCCTCTGCTTTTCCATAATTGGTTTTACGAACTCCGTTGTAGTACTCCAGATCTTCTGGTTTGACAACTACGGTCTCCTTGAAAGAGCTATCTCCTTGTTTTTCCTTGAGAACTTTTTCTTTGAGTACTTTTCTGCAAAGCTTGGCGATTTCCCTTTCCAGACTACGGACACCAGCTTCTCTAGTGTAGTAACGAATAATGTCTCTTATTGTGTCTTCACCGACTTCCAGTTCACTTATTTTAAGACCATTACCCTCAATCTGTTTTGGCAACAAATATTGTTTAGCGATAGCTGTTTTCTCATCTTCTGTGTAACCAGGAAGCCTGATAACTTCCATTCTATCTAGCAAGGGTGCTGGGATGTCCATTGAGTTTGAGGTACACACAAACATAACATCGGATAGGTCATAATCCATCTCGAGGTAATGGTCGTTAAAACTATTGTTTTGCTCTGGATCCAGAACTTCCAGAAGTGCCGATGCAGGGTCACCTCGCATATCGACACCCATTTTGTCTATTTCATCAAGGAGAAAAAGTGGGTTTTTCACACCTACTTTGGAGAGTTTCTGGATAATCTTACCGGGCATTGCACCGATGTAAGTTCGTCTGTGCCCTCTTATTTCGGACTCATCACGAACCCCACCCAAAGCCATCCTCACGTATTTTCTACCCGTAGCTCTGGCAATAGAGCGCCCTAATGAGGTTTTCCCCACCCCGGGAGGACCAACAAGGCACAAAACGGGTCCTTTTACTTTTTTCACTCGGCTCTGTACGGCAAGGTACTCGATAATCCGGTCTTTAACTTCTTCTAAACCAAAATGGTCTTCATCAAGTACCTTTTGGGCAAGGGCTAAATCTTTCTTGATTTTGCTTCTGGATTTCCAGGGTACGTTAACCATCCAATCAAGATAACCACGAACAACAGTAGCTTCGGCCGACATTGGCGACATCATCTTGAGCTTGTTCAGTTCAGTATTTGCTTTCTCTAAAGCGTCTTTGGGCATACCAGCCGATTTAATCTTTTCAGCCAGTTGGTCGAGTTCGCTTCCACCTTCTTCCAGGTCGCCAAGCTCTTTCTGAATTGCTTTCATTTGCTCGTTCAGATAATACTCACGCTGACTTTTCTCCATCTGCTTTTTAACACGGCCGCGTACTTTCTTATCGACTTGCTGTAAATCGATTTCTTCTTGCATCAAATCGATAATCAGATCCAGACGTGCTTCAAGATCAAAGGTCTCAAGCACTTCCTGCTTATCTTCAAGTTTGACAGGGAGATGAGTGGCCATGGTATCCATTAACCGTCCCAGTTCTTCAATACTTGAAACAGAGTTCTGAACTTCAGGAGGTATTTTCTTAGCCAGCTTTGAATATTCTTCAAATTGCTGCATTAATTCGGCAATCAACTTTACTTCATCGGCTTTGGTTAGTTCAGTATCTTCAAGCTCTTCAACATCAGCTCGATAGAAACCATCAGCTTCATTAAAGTTAATAAGTTCAGCTCGATAGATACCTTCTACCAATACTTTTACCGTCCCATCGGGAAGCTTTAGCAATTGAAGAATGTTAGATACGGTTCCAACGGAATAAAGAGAATCTTTAGTAGGAGTCTCGTCTTTTTCTTCACGTTGAGATACAAGAAGGATTTTCTTGTTGGTTACCATCGCCTGTTCAAGCGCCTTGATGGATTTCTCGCGGCCTACAAAAAGGGGTAGCACCGTATAGGGATAAACAACCACATTCCTTAGTGGTAAGAGGGGCAAATCGAAATGAACCTTATCTCTCTTTTCCTGATCAACCATAAATAACTTTACCTATTAGAAGTAAATTAAAATCTAGTTCTAGAAATGGAGACACATACAAACTTTTCAAGCTCACCAAGCTTGAAAAACATTATTTGCTCTTGCTGGATGCCTGCTCAGTATTCTCGTAGATGATTAGCGGCTTACTTTCACCGCTAATAGCACCCTCATCAATTACAACCTTGGAAACGTTCTCTTGCGAAGGTACATCATACATTGTTTCAAGTAATACAGATTCAAGAATCGAACGTAGCCCTCTAGCACCGGTTTTACGAGCCATGGCCTTTTGGGCTATAGCTCTTAAGGCTTCTTCGCGGAAATCAAGTTCAACACCTTCAAGCTCAAAGAGCTTTTCATATTGCTTCACAAGCGAGTTCTTGGGTTCTATGAGAATCTGAATTAGAGCTTCCTCATCAAGCTCTTCAAGTGTCGCAATAACAGGAAGACGACCAACAAACTCAGGAATCAGACCATATTTCACCAAATCCTCAGGTTCTACGTCTTTAAGGGTTTCCCCCACGGCTTTGCCAACTTGCTTACTTTTAACTTCAGCTCCAAATCCTATACCGCCTTTTTCAGAGCGATCTAGAATAACTTTATCCAAACCTGCAAAGGCGCCACCACAAATGAATAGGATATTAGAGGTATTTACCTGCAAGAATTCCTGTTGAGGATGTTTACGACCACCCTGAGGAGGAACAGATGCCACTGTTCCTTCTATAAGTTTCAATAAAGCCTGTTGAACGCCTTCACCAGAAACGTCTCTGGTAATGGATGGGTTATCGGATTTTCTTGAAATTTTATCTATCTCATCGATGTAGACGATGCCCATCTGTGCTTTCTCGACATCATAGTCACATTTCTGAAGCAGCTTCTGGATGATATTCTCAACATCCTCACCTACATATCCAGCTTCAGTTAACGTAGTCGCATCCGCGATGGTAAAAGGAACATTCAGTAATCTTGCCAGGGTTTCTGCAAGTAATGTCTTTCCACTTCCAGTTGGACCAATGAGAAGGATATTACTTTTGCCTAGTTCAACATCAGCAGGCTTAACAGATGCACCTGTTTGGGATGTTCTCAATCTCTTATAGTGATTGTAGACAGCGACAGAAAGTACTTTCTTGGCTCTGGACTGACCAATAACATATTCGTCAAGGATGGTCTTGATTTCTTTGGGTGTGGGTAGAGAATCTTTCGAGGATTCATCGCTATCTTCTTGAATTTCCTCACTAATTATCTCATTGCATAGGTCGACACATTCATCACAGATGAATACTGAGGGACCAGCAATCAGCTTCCTCACCTCATGCTGACTTTTTCCACAAAAAGAACAATACAGGAGTTTATCCGCATCGTTTCCTTTGTTTTCATTGTCACTCATCTTCTAAGCTCCTCACTTCTAAGCTAACGCCCTATCCCACTTAACTAACTGTATACACTAGCAAAAGATTATCTACTATTTACCCCCTCATTCAAGAATAAATGGATTAGGGGTCATTAATCGATACTAACCTGCAGAACGAGAGCCGATTACCTGATCTACCAATCCGAAATCTTTTGCTGCATCGGCAGTCATGAAATTATCACGATCTGTGGCCTTTTCGAGGTCTTCAAGTTTCTGTCCGCAATGTTCAGCCATAATCCTGTTCAACTTAGCTTTGATATCAATAATTTCACGAGCATGAATTTCGATATCAGATGCCTGCCCTTGAAACCCGCCAAGAGGCTGATGAATCATGATTCTTGAATTTGGTAATGCAAAACGTTTGCCAGTTGCGCCTGCATTCAGCAAAAAAGCACCCATACTGGCAGCCTGGCCCACACACATAGTGCTGACATCACACTTAATGAACTGCATGGTATCGTAAATTGCCAGACCAGCTGTAACCGAACCCCCAGGTGAATTTATATACAAATGAATATCTTTCTCAGGGTTTTCTGATTCCAGGAAAAGTAATTGGGCTACGATGAGGTTGGCCATGTGGTCCTCAACTTCGCCTACCAGGAAAACCACACGCTCCTTAAGCATGCGAGAAAAGATATCGTAAGAGCGCTCTCCCCTAGCAGACTGCTCAACTACCATCGGAACCAATGCACTTCTTGTCTCAGTGCCCATTAAAGAGTCTTTCACCGTATATGCCCTCACGAGTTTTCATGGATTGAATAAAAATGACATTTTTCCCTAAGCCTTTAGCAAGTACAAGCAAAGAGTGACAAAAAAATAGACCAATAAACCATTGCTGGAATATTGGTCTATTTTTGAACAATTGGTATGGTTTTTAGAATTTCAAGGAAGAATGATGTTTAAATCTCTTCTTGCTTTCTAGGTGCAATAGCTTCAGAAAAGTCGAGTTTTTTAGTTGAGACCTTGGCTTCAGATAAAACCAGTTCAACTAGCTTTTCCTCAAGAACAACGGCTTCGATTTCAGCATGTCGTTGTTTGTCATTCATGTAGTACTTAACAATCTCTTCCTTCTGGTCTGGATAACCCTCAGCCATTTTTTCAATGTAATCCTTAACAGCTTCTCTTGTTACGGCAAGACTTTTTGCTTCAATAATCTTGCTGAGTACAAGACTCAGAGCTGCATTCTCCTTTGCTTTATCAGCAAACATGTCATCAGGAAAAATAGAAGGATCAATCTGGGCACCACCAAACTGTTGCACCATTTGGCGTTTCATTATCTGAATTTGCTGACCAATAACTGCTTGTGGAACATCTACTTCATGCAAGCGCATTAATTCGTCCATAACCTGCTGCTTAATATCGCCTTTTATAGCCTGTTCAAGTTCACGCTCCATGCTTTCACGAACCTGTGTTTTTAAAGCTTCAAGACCATCATCTACACCGAACTTCTTCGCTAATTCGTCATCAAGTTCAGGAATAGAAGCTTCATTTACCTGTTTAAGGCTTATATGAAAAACGACTTTCTGCCCTTTAAGTTCCTCAGCATGATAATCTTCGGGGAAGCTTAGATTCAGATCCTTTTCTTCGCCTGCTTTCATTCCAGCTATACCGTCTTCAAAACCAGGAATCATGCTACCAGAGCCTAATTCCAAGGGACTATCTTCAGCACTGCCACCTTCAAAAGCTTCACCATCTTTAGTTCCTTTGTAATCGATAATAACTTGATCACCTTCTTTAGCGGCTCGATCTGTTTCTTTCCATTCCTTGGCATTTTTTCTAAGTTGCTCCATACGCTCTTCGAAGTCTTTGTCTTGAACATCTGATTCGCGTTTTTCAATAGAGATATCGCTGAATTCTTTCAATGTTATTTCTGGAAATACCTCAAACTTAGCTACATATTCCAGATCCTGACCTTCATCAGCTTTTATAGATTCAATGCTTGGCATACCTGCCGGATTTATTTTTTCCTGATTCAGGGCTTCAAAAATTGTATCTTGAATAGTCTTCTCAATTACCTCTCCTCTAACGGCTTCCCCGAAACGCTTCTTCACAACCTTCATAGGAACTTTTCCTGGGCGGAAACCATCGAGTTTCACTGTTCGTGAAACTTCATTCAGTCTTTTATCCAAGGCTGACTGTATTTGTGCTGCTGGAATACCAACGGTGATTTTGCGCTCAAGGCTGCCAACATTTTCAACGGTAACTTGCATGATTTGTTAAAACCTTTAAAAAATTAATATGGGAATTTTGCTTGGAGGGAGCTACAAACCAAGACGCTGTAAAACGGCAATAGCACAGCGTTTTGCCCTAGTTTCAAGGCGCGCAAGTTTGCCACAAGGGTATATCAATATCAAAGGAAAATGGGGTGGACGATGGGACTTGAACCCACGAC
>JBECKS010000169.1:0-2643 GCA_040235395.1 Pseudomonadales bacterium
CTTCGTGAGCAAGGCCTTGATATTGTTGGTCCACTATCCGCCGATACGCTCTTTACTCTTGAAAACAGAAAACAGGCAGATGCTTTTCTTGCCATGTTTCACGATCAGGGTTTACCCGTATTAAAAGCCTTAGGTTTTGGTGACTCAGTAAACATAACACTGGGCTTGCCCATTATTCGCACTTCTGTTGATCACGGAACTGCGCTTGCTTTAGCAGGCACTGGAAAAGCCGATAATCGCTCCCTGCTTCAGGCGCTTCGCTATGCCTTCGAACTTGCCATAAATAAAAACGATGCATAAAGCCAAGAAAAAATTTGGACAGAATTTTTTACATGATGCCACTGTCATTGAAAGAATCATTCATGCCATCTCGCTGAAAGAAACAGATAATGTTATTGAGATTGGTCCAGGAATGGCCGCCCTTAGTGATTCACTCATAAAAGCATGCAACAAGCTTTTTCTCGTAGAAATAGATAACGACCTTATCCCCCAACTGAAACAGCGTTTTAGTGCTTATGCGCAAACTCGCTGGCATATCTTCCATCAGGACGCTCTGGGTTTTTCATTTTCAAGTGCTGAAGCTTTGCTGACGGAAAAAACTAAATTCCGTGTGGTCGGCAACCTTCCTTACAATATTTCAACACCGCTGCTGTTTCATTTCATTGAGCAGATTGAATACGTAGAAGACATGCACTTTATGCTACAGAAAGAAGTGGTGGAACGAATCTGTGCGAAACCTGATAACAAGGATTACGGACGCCTCTCCATCATGCTGCAATACTTTTGTGACTGCGAGCATCTGTTTGATGTTGCACCAGAAAGTTTTGAACCTGCTCCAAAAGTGGAATCTTCCATTATTCGTTTAACACCCTATTCAGAGCCTCCCTACCCTTGCAAGGATACCGAAGAGCTATCAAAACTGGTGGCTACGGCCTTTTCACAACGGCGAAAGACCATTCGCAATAATTTCCGCAAGCTGGGTATTGAAAAGGAGATGGAACAGGCGAACATTGATGGCAGTCTTCGTGCAGAAAACATCAGCCTTGCGCAATATGTTGAGCTCTGTAATATCCTCAGCAATAAAGGCATTTCAATTTAATAGCATTAAAGGTATCAAGTTGTGGCTTCCGATATCCAGAACAACGAAAAAGATTCACGACAACAGGTGAAAGTTGAAGTCACTAGCGAATACTTGCAGGAACAAAGTGACCCAGCACAACATCGTTACGTTCACGCTTACCACGTCACCATCACCAATGAAGGCAGTGAAAGCGCTCAGTTACTCAATCGTCACTGGCTCATCATTGATGGTAATGAAGAAGTCCAGGAAGTTCAGGGGGAAGGTGTTATTGGTCAACAACCCATTCTTCAACCTGGAGAATCTTATAAATACACCAGCGGCACGATCATCAAGACAGAAGTTGGTTGCATGCATGGCTCTTACGAAATGTTAAGCGCTAGTGGTGAACATTTTCTTGCCAGCATCCCCGCTTTTACTTTAGCCACGCCAGGCACCATTCAATAAAACACGATGGCAAATTACGCAATAGGAGACATTCAGGGTTGTCATGATGCTTTCATGTGTCTTCTCGACACCATTGAATTTAATCCGGAAAATGACACGCTCTGGCTTGCTGGCGATCTGGTCAACCGAGGTCCAGACTCACTCGGCACCTTAAAAAAAATTCATCAACTCGCTTCTCAAGGCGCGTGTCATACCGTTCTTGGTAATCACGACCTTCACATGTTGGCAGTTCATCACAACTGCTCATCACGCCGCCCAAAAGATAACTTTCATGATGTACTTAATGACCCTGACGCAGAAAAACTTTTGCAGTGGCTACAATCTCAATCGCTAGCACTTGAAATCAAGGTAGATAAAAAAACTTACCTGCTTACCCACGCAGGTGTTCCTCCCAACTGGAGCAGATCACAAACCTTGCGCTACGCACAGGAAGTGGAAAGTTTTCTTCAGTCTGATAAGTACATTGAATTTTTCCAGAATATGTACGGAAATGATCCTGATATCTGGCAGGAAAGTCTGGAGGGTATTGATCGTTTAAAGGTCATTACCAATTACTTAACCCGTATGCGTTTCTGTAATGCAAAAGGGCAACTGGAATTATTAAGCAAAAGCACACCTGAAGATGCACCTGAAGGTTTCAGGCCCTGGTTCACTTTTGATAATCCCCTTCTTGAAGATACCTATTTATTATTTGGTCATTGGGCCGCGCTTCAGGGTAAAACAGGCTCAAGAAAACACTTTGCTCTGGACACAGGTTGTGTTTGGGGGAACAAACTCAGCGCATTAAGACTCGAAGATGCACGTTGGTTTTCCTGCGATTGCGAGTAATGGCTGAAGCGGCAGTCCTGATTAAAGAATTGAGGTAATACCTAGTGAATAGCACAACATTTAAAGAAAAACTTGGCCCGCTGCTTCCTTTTTTCTGGGTAATGGTGTCTTCGCTAATCGTTCTCAATTTATCTCGTGCTTTGTTGGTGTTTATTTTTTCTGAACATCTTGAGCTGCCTTCCGAGCTTGATGATGTATTTATTCAGGGTTTAAGGGTTGACCTCGCTTTCATGAGTCTTTTTTTCTCATTGCCCATACTGCTTTATGTCGTCGTACAAATGATTCAACCC
>JBECKS010000207.1:0-4229 GCA_040235395.1 Pseudomonadales bacterium
CTGTTGTTGGTGCTTTCGTGTTAATCTTTTTTGTCTTGCTCATAACCGATCTGCTTGGTTTGACGCATGTTTTTCCATTTGTAAATCACCCTAAATAAATTGGTATATTTTTTTCATAAGGCCTACCTACCGTTGGTAGGCCTTATATTATTCATAGTTTTTTTATCTTCTGGGTGCGGCCTAAGGCCTGCAGACAATTTATTATTACCTGCTGACAGCTCTGAAGAAATTTTTCTCGAGAGCGTTCCTTTTTTTAAACAGGAAACCTATCAATGTGGACCTTCATCTCTGGCGATGGTTTTAGCTTGGAATGGCCTTAGGATAAGCCCTGATGATTTAACCGATGCAGTATATACCGCAAAACTTCATGGTAGTCTTCAGCCTTCACTTATAAGTGCTGCCAGACAATATGGAAGAGTTGCATATCCAATCAAGGGTATGGAGGAATTGTTTGAGGAGTTAAATGCGGGTCATCCGGTAATCGTACTTCAAAATTTAGGTCTAAAATGGTATCCCAAATGGCATTATGCTGTAGTAATTGGATATGAAAATAGTGGCAGAAAAATAATTCTTCATACAGGAATAAAAGAAGCTGAGCGAATTTCTAAAAGATTATTTCAAACCACCTGGTCTCAATCAGATTATTGGGGACTTCTGGTATTGTCCACAGATGAACTACCAGCAACTGTTAATGAGGGAAAATACTTGAATGCTATTGCGGGTCTAGAGCGAGCTGGACAATTTGAACTAGCCGCAAGTGGATATAAAACTGCAATTAACCGTTGGCCTAAAAGTTTATCCGCCTGGATGGGACTAGGGAATAGTTTGTATGCTCAAGGTAATCTATCATTTGCAGCAAATGCCTTTGAACAAGCTATAAAATTATATCCCTCAAATGGAATGCCACTAAATAATCTTGCACAGGTATTATGGGAACAAGGCAAAAAAGAACAGGCCTTGCGGACTATCCATAATGCCATTAATCTTGGCGGTCCCTTGAAAGAAGTTTTCGAAGAGACTCTCCAAAACTTTGATCAGAATAATAATTAAAATTTAAGGCAATAGTCTTATCATTATTTTTGATTCCTGAAGTATCAATGTTTCCAGTTTGATGCCTTTCCAAACCGAAGGGCTTTTTTATTGTAAATATTGTACCAAAGTACAATTGAACCCCATTATATAATTGTTTTAACATTCGGTTGTGAAATTTGATCAAGTGGAGCTTTCTTTGAGGCAGATAGCTGTTTTTTTAGGTGAATAATTCGAAAATAACCTAGCATCTATTGATGCAAATAATATAGTTGTTTGACAACTACTACTTGGGATGGACATAGGTTTAGCTATGAATTTAAATTTTAAAATCCATAATCTTTCATCGGCAGTTCATTCTCTTCTTGCAATTCGCTGTTTGCCGCTACTGATTTTTCTTTTCCTTATGTTTATTTACATCAGTTTCTTTTTCTTTTCGGGCGGTGTTACTCAAACAGAAGGAAGCATTCCTCCCGATCAATTACCTACTGCTATAGATTCTAAAATTGAAATTGCTTTCAACCCCGAGATCGTTAAAAAGGAAATAACTGGTAAAGTCAAGAAAGGTGATACCATCACGGTATTACTTGGCAACTACCTCAGCAACAAACAAATTCTTCAGATGGCTTTTCAGAGTAAAGGAATTTACCCATTTTCTAAACTCTGTGTAGGTCATTCTTACAAACTGTTCTTAATTGACGGCCAATTTGATAGTTTCCTCTATGACATCGATCGCAATGAACAATTGTTGATACACCAGAATGGGAACGAATTCGAAATTTCTCGCATCCCAATTGACTACAATGTGACGAACGAATTAGTCACAGGAACCATCGAATCCAACCTTTTTGATGCAGTTGCGAAAATCGGTGAACAGGCTGAGTTAGCCATCAATTTGGCTGACATTTTTGCTTGGGATATTGACTTCATTCTTGATATCCGTAAAGGAGATTCATTCCATGTTTTAGTGGAAAAGCGTTTTCGTGAAGGGCAATCGGCTGGTTACGGGCGTATATTGGCAGCAGAATTTATCAATCAGGGGAAGAGCTATAAAGCAATCTTATTCAACAATGGAAATGGAAATAGTGATTATTATGATCCTGAAGGTAGAAATTTACGTAAGGCCTTCCTTAAGGCTCCTCTTTCCTTTACTCGTATTTCATCCGGTTTTACAATGAAACGCTTTCACCCCATTACGAAGACCTGGAAAGCGCACCCTGCCATCGATTATGCTGCACCAACCGGCACACCAATTAAAACGGTGGGAGAAGGCAAAGTAGTTCGTAGAAGTTACAGCAAATATAATGGAAATTTTATCGAGGTTCGGCATCCCAATGGCTACTCAACGCTTTATCTGCACATGACCAAATTTGCCAAGGGAATTAAGAAAGGCATACGAGTAAATCAAGGACAGATTATTGGGTACGTTGGTGCCACCGGACTTGCAACAGGTCCTCATTTGTGCTTCAGGATGCGTAAGGATGGCATGCCGGTAAATCCAAACAAAGTGAAAATGCCCTCCGCTCCTGCTATTGCAAGTGAAAATATGGCTAAATTCAACTCAATTGCGGCCTCCCGGCTTTCTCAACTAAATGATGGTGAGATACTCCAGGCTATGCTGGGATCATCCTCAGAAACAGTCGAACGTTGATCAGCTTACATGATTAATGTGATGATAATATATTAAAAATAAATGACTCTGCCGTTTGTGCCTAATAATTAAACTATTTATAAATCTTAACTTGTGAATCATATCCCATGATATCAAGGTGTACGAATGATATATGAACTTATCTGAATAGATTACTTTAAATGTAATAAAATGTGGGATTAGGCTAGTATGAAAACAATATAATTTTTTTTTAGATAGACGAAATAGTATTACTGTATTTATGACTGTATTTTAATAACCTGAATTCAAATTCCAAGTGCAACTCACTTGAGTTGGCATGAGAGGCGAGCTGCTGTAAGCTCGTGCTTTTCTAACCGACCAAGGAAAGAGGAGCACTTATGAGTCATTACACGCAGCTCACCCGAGAACAAAGATACCAGATTTACGCACTTATGAAAGCAGGACTTTCGCAAACCGCTATTGCTAAGATTATCGGTGTTCATAAATCGACAATGAGCCGAGAGATCCGTCGCAACCGAGGGCTTCGGGGTTATCGTCCTAAACAGGCTCACCATTTTGCTCAGGTGAGACGAGCCCAAGTCGCCAGACCCCGAATTTCTTGTGAGACCTGGTCTCAGGTTGAACGCCTTCTTAGAAGTGACTGGAGCCCTGAGCAGATCAGCGGCTGGCTTGTCAAAGAATTTCGAGTACGAGTCAGTCATGAATCGATTTATCAGTATATTTTGAAAAACAAACGCCTTGGTGGTGATCTTTATCTGCATTTGCGTTGTAAAAAGCAACGTCGTAAACGATATAGTTCTAGCACCGAAACCCGGGGCCAGTTAGTAAACCGGATATCCATTGATGAACGGCCGGCTATTGTCGAAACTCGTTCCCGTATCGGAGACTGGGAGTTGGATACTATTATTGGTAAAAATCATAAGCAGGCTCTGGTTTCCTTGACCGAACGCATGTCTCGTTTAACATTGATCGCTAAGGTAAAGCATAAGAGCGCAGACCTGATTTCCCGTTCTGTCCAGCGTCTTCTTGAGCCTATGGTTGAAAAAGTTTTCACACTAACCTCTGATAACGGCAAAGAGTTCGCCAAACACCAGGAAATCGCCGCTGCACTCAAGGCTGACTTCTATTTCACTCATCCTTATTCAGCTTGGCAGCGGGGACTTAATGAGAATACCAACGGCCTGATCCGCCAGTACTTCCCTAAAAAACATGACTTTACAAATATCACCGATAATGATGTAACTATGGTAATGAACAAATTAAACAACAGGCCAAGAAAATGTCTCGGCTTTCAAACGCCAAATGAAGTATTCTTCGGCATTAAACCAACTGTTGCACTTGTAACTTGAATCCGCGGTCTATAAAATACAATTGCAGGGTCAGAAATGTCCCGGCCTTTTCTTTTGTTAAAACTTTTAATGGCTGCTATCCATTTACAGTCGTGAATGGTTCTTAATACACCAAGGTGTGCGGTGGATATGTTGAATCAGATTTTGTATGATTAAACTATAGATGTTGGCAAGTAATATTGATCAGTTGTATAATATAACGAAGATTTCCTTATTGG
>JBECKS010000080.1:0-4979 GCA_040235395.1 Pseudomonadales bacterium
CGGAGCAAAAGAAAATGAGCGACAAAATAAGTTTCAGTGAAGAACAGGCCATGATGCTGGAAACTGCCATGAGTTTCTGTAGCAGTGAATCACCAATCGATAAAGTAAGAATCCAGATTGCATCGGATTCCGATTTTGATCAGAAGCTCTGGAAGAAGATGGTAGAGCTCGGCTGGTTAAGTATTGCCATTCCAGAATCCTTTGGTGGTTTAGAGATGGGTATCGCAAGTGTGGTGCCTGTTGTTGAAAGCATGGGTAGGCAGTTGGTGGTTTCACCCTTTCTTGCAACAACGCTTGCTGCTCAGGCTTTAGTAAAAGGTGGAACAGATGCGCAGAAAAATGATTACTTACCAAAAATTTCGGAAGGCATGATTGCTACATTGGCACTTACCGAGGAAGACGGCAGTTGGTTACTCGATAATATTAATGCCCATGCAGAAGATGCAGGCAATGAGCTTGCACTCAAAGGTAAGAAAACCATGGTGCTTGATGCGGCAAGTACTGATTTGATTATTGCTTCGGTGGTTTATCAGGGAGAACTAATACTGCTTTGTATCGATAAGGAAAATATTCCTGCCGGTGCTATTCAAAAAGAAACGGTAATTGATGAAACGCGCAACTCTTACAGCTTGAAACTCGATGGTATCAGAATCAGTAAGGAAAAGATTTTTGACAAAGCCTGCCTGAAAGAAATTGAAGAGAGTGCTTTGTTATTGTTAAGTGCGGAAATGGCAGGCGGCATGGCTAGTGCATTGAATACCGTTGTGGAATATTTAAATACCCGCAAACAGTTTGGAAAGCTAATTGGTTCTTATCAGGCACTTAAGCATCCAGCAGTAGATATCTTAATGGGCGTTGAAGAAGCGCGTTCACTGGTGTATCACGCAGCAACAATCTTTGACGATGGTGATGACAAGGAAAAAGAAGCCGCGCTTCGCATGGCTAAGGCTTCAGCGGGAGCACATTTTTTATATGCTGGTGATCGCGCTGTACAATTCCATGGTGGATTTGGTTTTACTTATGATTGTGATGCGCAATTGTTTTTGAGAAGGGCGGTGTGGGCGCAGCAGCAGTTTGGGGATGATAAGTATCAGAGGCAGTTGCTGGCGCCATTGTTATTGGATTAATTTTCCTTTGTCATTCCCGCGAAAGCGGGAATCCAGTCTTGTTATTCTGGATTGTTCCGTCATTTCGACCGAAGGGAGAAATCTTGTGTTTATTAAATCCATAAGCGTCTTTTGTAGACCGACGTACGTGCAGGAGCTTCGCTAAGCTCTGCCTCGTGACTTTAATATCTTTTTGTTACTCATTATCTTGCTGATATGAATATCCGTTTTCGCCTTTTATAGGCGACTAGCTTTCTTTCAAAAGAAAGCTAGCAAAGAAACTTCTCACCGGCCCTGAAGGTCGCTTCGCGACTCCCTTCGTCTTGCTTGAAAAAAATGGGCCGCGCTAGAACCGCTCCCTCTGGTCGCTTTCTGGCTAGCGCTTATGCCCATTTTTTCGGCGCAAGCCTCAGCTCCAGAAACGGTGAAGGTGTTAACACTCATACATCATGCAAGTAAGAAAGATATATGCTTTGCAAAGAGGGGTATCGAAGAAATCTAACGCCCCTTGAAAGTTCCCTGAAGAACGCCTGCAAACATCAGGGGCAGTTTTCAAGGCCCAACACGCTGCCATCGGCAGCGTTTGGCAACCACTGTTTGCCAGTGATGAAGGGTCAGAACTTTCGCAGGGCAGGCATTTTTTGCTTACTGAGCCTGCCCCGCGAGCGCAGCGAGTGTATTGGGTATTTTGTTGCCTCAAAAAGTGAGTCGCCTATAAAAGGCGCTTATGGATTTAGATAAAAGTAGGATGCGGACTTCTTGCTAAGTTCTTCTTCGATGTCATTCCCGCGGAGGCGGGAATCCAGTATTTATTAGAAATAGATTCCAGCCTTCGCTGGAATGACAAAAAATGGAGGAATGACAGGATAAAATCTAAAACCTCAAAATATCCCGATAACCCGCAACACTCACATCAAATTTCGTATTCTCTTTTAGATGCACGCGCAAACCTTCCAATGCATCAGGATCACCATGAATCAACTTGATTGGCATGTTTGCTTTCAAGTGTGACATTTCTAACCAGCGTGTTAGCTCTGCATAATCGGCATGCCCCGATAAACCAGAAATGTTTTTAATGTCGGCATGAATAGGAATCCAGTTGCCATGAATTTTTATGGCATCAACACCACCCATCATTTTTGCACCACGTGTTCCCCCTGCCTGATAGCCAGTAAACAACACAGTGTTTTTCGGGTCACTAATCAAACGTTTGAAGTGATGCAATATGCGCCCGCCTGTTGCCATACCACTACCTGCAATAATGATGTGCGGAAAATTCTGACCGGCAATGTCTTTCGATTCTTCAACGCTGCTTGTGTAAGTAATCTTGTTACACATGAGTTCGCATTGTTCAGTATTCAGTTTGTGTTGCTCATGGTAGCGACAGAAAATATCTGAAACCTTTATCGCCATGGGGCTATCAAGATACACAGGTATTTCGGGTACTCTGCCATCTTTCATTAAAGTCACAATCATGTGTTGTAAGGCTTGTGCTCTTCCAACCGCAAAAGCCGGCACCATTAACACACCACCAGAACGAGCAACCTTATTAATCACTTCAGCCAGATCTTCATAAGGATCCACGTCACTGTGCAAACGGTTGCCGTAAGTGGACTCCATCATTAATAAATCCAGTTCGGGCAGTGGGCGAGGGGGATTCATGAGAATGTCATTGAAGCGACCTACATCACCTGAAAAACCAATGCGTTTGCCATCAATTTCCAGAATGATACTCGCTGCCCCCAGAATATGACCTGCAGGTTGTAAATGAAATTTAATGTCACCCACCTGAACCGTTTCATCGAAGTCTATGGGATGAAATAACTTCATGCTGGCTTCAGCTGTTTGGCGATCATAAAGTGGTTCGGGTTTGGCGTGTTTTCCTAATTTGTGTTTGCTGAAATATTTTGCGTCTTCTTCCTGAATGTGACCGCTATCGGCAAGCAAAATATCGCACAAGGCTTTGGTGGCGTGGTGCGTGAAAATGGGTCCGCGATAACCCTGTTTATAAAGCACAGGAATATAACCGGAATGATCAAGGTGAGCGTGGCTTAGTATGACAGCATCAATTTTTTTCAAATCGAGGGGAAGAGTTTGCCAGTTGCGTTCCCTTAACCATTTGTAACCTTGAAATAAACCACAATCTACTAACACGTTTGTGTTTTCATTTTCAATCAGGAACTTTGAACCGGTAACGGTTTCGGTGCCGCCAATAAAACTAATTCTCATTGAAATTATCTCTTGGTTAAGGTGTATAGGTAGTTAAAAAAAATGGAAGAAAGAGCAATTATTTTTTTAAAGCTAGCAAGTCATTAACACTGATGTTGAAGTGATTTTTTATATCTTCCTCAACAGCAAGCCATTTTGTGGCTAAGGTGTTTTCCCATGAATCATTTCCATGGTATTCAGCAAGTGTTTTTAATTCTTTTAATGTCCAGGTGCTCATGTTTAACAAATCACGAACCGTTAAAGCGTCGAGGTCTGCAACCAAAGCGAAATCGCCATCTTCTGTTTTCTTGAGAATATTGTTGGTAAGCATCAGATGTCTGAGTTCTCCCCAGTCAACATCGGTGAGCGAAGACAAATAGTCTTTCATTTCCTCCGGAGAAACCAGTTTGCCTGTGCTTTGTGTTCGCTTGCAGTAATCAATGATGTGCAAAAGCGTAATCAGAGCCTGTTGTTCTTTTTTATTACTTGATGGATTAAAGACCACGAGCGATTTTACAAACACCACACCGAGTAGAATGATGTTCCAGGAAATATAAATCCAAAGAATAAACAATGGTAGGGCAGCAAAGGCACCATAAATTAATTGGTAGGAAGTAAAAATGCTTGCGAATTCACTAAAAATCTTTCTTGCCAGGTCAAACAGAATTGCAGCAAGCACGCCACCAGCAATGGCAGGTTTAATCGGTACAAAACAGTTTGGAATCGCAAGATACATTAATGAAAATGCAATGGCGTAGGAAATTAATGGTAGAAAGGTTACTGCTTGCGATTGCAGTCGTAGGGTTTCGGTTGAAGTAATGAGCGCGCCTAACTTTGCAATGTTTGGACTGACGGCAAGACCAAGTCCAAGAAGAATGGTGCCAAGACTTAATACTGACCAATAAATCATGATGGTCTTGATGGCTTTGCGTGATTCATCGACTTCCCAGATTTTGTTGAAGGTCCATTCGATTTTTCGAATCATTAAAATCGCAGTTACAATCAGGATTGCCAAACCTACAATCGTGAGCTTACTTGCCTGGCTGGAAAATTCATTGAGTTGCGCAAGCACCTGTTCACCGCTGCCAGGAATCAGATTATGCGAAATCACATCGCTAATACGTTGAGGGGCATCCTGAATAGCAGGGAAGAGCGACAGTAGTTTATAAATCACCGTCATTAAGGGTACGAAGGCAAAGAGCGTTGAGTAGGTAAGCATGCCCGCCGACTGGTTACATTCGTGTTGAAAGAATGCCTTGATGGTAAAAACAAGAAATTCGTAGATGGTTTTGGGGTTTAGGTATTTAAGCACGCGCTTGTCCTATAGGGGCTTGTCTAGATTGTAAGGGCTAGAGGCGTGGGTTGAAA
Source organism: Pseudomonadales bacterium (assembly GCA_040235395.1). GTDB lineage: Bacteria > Pseudomonadota > Gammaproteobacteria > Pseudomonadales > JBECKS01 > JBECKS01. The sequence continues at coordinate 4,683 of JBECKS010000080.1, forward strand.
GAACAGGGTGGGGGATTTGTGGGGAATCAGTGATGTAAATCGCTTTTTTATGTTATTCCTTATGTTGTCATTCCCGCGCAAGCGGGAATCCAGTGGTTTGTCATTTCGAACACGCGTAGCGTGGAGAAATCTGGTTTTTTATCATCTGGCTATGCAAATATCTGTAAGCGCCTTTTATAAGCGACTTCCTTTCTTTCAAAAGAAAGGAAGCAAAGAAACTTCTCACCGACCCTGAAGGTCGCTACGCGACTGCCCTCACCTTGCTTGAAAAATTTGGGCCGCGCTAGAACCGCTCCC
>JBECKS010000129.1:0-5696 GCA_040235395.1 Pseudomonadales bacterium
CATTAATACAATAAAAACTGTCATCACCTCCTGGCTCACCAAGAAAAGATTTTGGGTCCCGCCCCATTTTTTTTTCACTGGCAAAGCTTCTGCAATCTTTGTTATCAACAAGGTTCTGCCAGAATTCCTCAAGAGTTTTGCTTTCAGGAAATAAACCTGACATTCCAATAATTGCGATATCGTTATTAGCCATCTTCCACCTACTTCACGTTTTCATAAAGTGGATGCAAACTCACATCAACTTTATGACAGAATAATTTTGCCATCACCCTTGCGAAGGTAAGACTGTCTTCCGTCCCTTTTGCATTTAAAGGAACGATGACGTGCTTCTGACCATGCAAGATCTTGTCAATCCAGGTTGAACAGGTACGTCCCGCACCTGCTTCAAGAAAAATTCTTGCACCATCCTGATAAACCTTATTAACCAAACGTGGGAAATCCACTGGCTCGCAAAAACATTTTGCAATGGCATAAGCAATTGCTTTTTGCCTAACGGGAACAGGAAGGTAACAGGAACTTGAGTATAATTTTGTGCTAGAGCTCTCTGTGGTTGGCATGGAATACAGTTGCGCAATACCTTCATATTCCTGCGCAGTAATCTCGCAATGAATCGCTGGCACAAAACCCATCGGGATCGCTCTGCAATTCAATTTCTGAACGAGGGTCATACAGGCAATTGGATTACCAGCAATTACCACATTGTCATCCGTATTAATTAATGTCAGATAAACTTTTTCTAGCTTATTTTCCTGAATACAGCTTTCCACCTGCTCCTTAGTCGCTTTCAGGGTAAACGTACCCCAGAGATGCTCAGCATTTTCCTTTGCATCGATAGCCCAGAACTTTTTAACCGTTTCCAGATTGCCATAGAGTTTATTCTTGAAAATTTCACTACTCTTGAAACGATCTTCAAGCTCAGTTGGTGTTTGCCAGACATCAAGAGCTGTCATCATATTGGCCTCACCCATACTGTGGCCAAAAGCCACGTCAGGTTTTACTTTAAAAACGTCCGTCATTACATGAGCACAAATACTCGAATAAGTTGTATCGGTTTTTCCCAAATCCTTAAGATTCATGACAATATCCATGTCACGCTGCCGTTTCTCCTTAAAGGAAAGCGCATTCTGCGTTCTTGGATAAAGCACCTTTTCCTGTAACTCTTCACCGACATTCTTTGTAAAACGAAAACTCTCTTTAAAAATGGAAGGAAAAAGCTGAAAGATTTTTTGGCCTAAACCAATATACGAACTTCCAAGCCCCGGGAAAACAAAAGCAAGCTTGCCCTCTTCACCTAAAGGCTCAAGAGTAAAATAACTACCCTTAGGCGTTTTTATTTCGTGCTTCTCAGCAGTTTTAAAAATAGCCTCGACACCCTGACGAAGAAGGTTCAATTCTTCAAATAGGGCTTCTTTATTTTCAGCAAGCAGTGCCGCACGATAGTGTTTGATATCAATAGCATCTTCCGCATCAATAATGTTTTGATAATAATTTTTAGCTAGCCTTCGTAATTGAATCTGGCTATGACAGTTTTCAAGATCATTCTCAAGGCGACTAAAAACCGAAAGAAACTCATCAAGATCATTAGCACTAAATGGAATTAAATGTGGACATGCATAGGCAAAGTACTGACTATCCCTATCAAGCCCTACCTCGCGATCACTCACCAGAATCTGGGTAAGCTGTTTATCACTAAGGTGATGCACCAAAGCATATCGAGGAACATCCTGATCACTGACAAACCATGAACGACTCTGTTCATTTATATAAAATGGACTGCTTTCCCAAGAGAAAAGTTCATTGCCAGTTTTCCACTCAGGAACACCTGCCTGATAACGGTGATAACATTGCAAAACAGCTTTGATTAATGAAATAAATTCAAGATGCTGTACACCGTAACCAAAAGAAGTAGCAACACCGCTTAAAGCCACTTTAAGCATTGCGTTCTCTTGCAGTGGCATTACAGACTTTAAAGCATCGAATTCTTCAACCTTTGCTTCACTAGACCACTCAAGCACATCAATTGCTTGCGAATTTATTTCAACATTAAAAAGCAGATTCTGGAAATTATCACTGATATCTTCCCTTACCTGACTTACATTGCGCCAGGCAATATCTTCCAATACCGCATAAAAAAACTGCCCCCCCTCTTTCTCCTGTTTAAGATTTTCAAGCTGAAGTGCTATCCCATAATGCGCTGAAGCTTTCTGTGTAGCCTTGAATTCACTAGCCAGTGAGAAATCCTGCACGCTTTCACTTGAAAGCTCATTACAGCTTTCCATTAGAAATATACGTACACAACTATTTTCGTTTAAACAAAGCTCCTTTGCTTTCAGCAAAGCATCTTTAAGGCTATCTAGTGTTAGCGCGTTATTTTCATTATTTGATAAATGGGTTTTCAGGATAATATTACTGACACGAAGATCGTCGCTATCAGAAGGAAACTGTTCTATCAAAGCATTCAGCAAATAATCTTCCTGATAATATTTATCATCAAGCCTACCGACGATGGGAGCACCTTCATAGAGATGATAATTGAGACACTCAATTCCCTTTCCCTGAGGGATAACGCTTGCTAAGCCAGTCACTGCCAGATTCATTCTTCTCTACCTACAACTATGAAGCAAACTTTTTATCGAGCTGTTTGCTCATGGTGATTTCAGCATCAAGCATCTGGGCATAGATTCCCCCAGCAGCATTATGACAATAGAGGTCACAAACCATCTTGCTTGCAGTATCAGACTTGAGTTTCAAGGTGATAAAGAATTCGTCGTCATCCAATGGCGAAAAATAATCAAACTCACCGATCTTTAATGGCAGACTTGCGAGTTGACGATGGCGTCTTGCCCACACCAGACAAGCCTGCAATAAAGCATCCATTGAAAAATGATTGAATTCACTTTCAATAAACTGACCTTGTTCCTGAATACTTAATGCAGCGGTATCCGCATCAAAGACCATTAATTTTTCATCATCAGCAATCACGTCATCTAATAACTGCAAGGCTTTTCCATGAAACAAGGTTCCATCATGATAATAAGCTTCTGCATCACCAATTTCATCATCATGATCAATACGCAAGGAAACATTTTTTTGTATATCCGGTTTTTGCAAGGAAAGCCTTACCAAAGCACCATAGTGATTAATTCGTTTTCCTGAAGCGTCTTCACTAAAGATTACCGAACGCAACTCCAGGCTTTGATGCGTTTCATCAAATTCTGCATCAGAAATTTCCTGGAAAAATTCCTTTGATGTTGAATCCTCAAAGGTAAGACCTTTATAAACCTGAACATGCTCCAGAGAAGAAAAATGCCACTCTGGATAACAGGATTTCACACCACTGGCATGCCATGCAGCAGAACATACGATTGGTAATACTGCTTGCTCGCCGATCTTATGGGCTTGTAAAAATGGATTATCCACAGAGTTCAACACACGCTTGAGTAAAATTGGTTGCTCAGATTTCAGACTTTTTTTTTGAGCACTTTCTTCTGAAACACTTGCCTCCATGGAACTCCCCACAAGCACCTGCGCATGACCGCCCTCTTTTGCGCTCAGATAATCAACAAAAAGCTGTGCACCACCTTCAAGCGAAATTAACTCAACTCCACGCGCTTCAAATAACTTCTTAAGCTGAGGTGTTACCATGCCACCATCCCAAGGCCCCCAATTGAAACTCAATACACGACAGTCTTTGTTCTGTGACTGAACAATCAAGGCAACCTTGTTCAGGATATCGTTAGCCATGGCATAGTCAGATTGAGCAGGATTACCAAAGAATCCTGCTGCCGAGGAGAACAACACCAGATGTTTCAGTTTTTTCACATCAATCACACTGAGTAACGATGCAAGACCAGAGATCTTGGTATTGAACACGGCGTTAAAATCTTCAACGGTTTTGTTTTCGATTAGCTTATCAGCGAGCACGCCTGCTCCATGCACAAGCCCAGTAATTTCACCCAGTTCTTGCTGAGCCACCTTTAATTCCCTGGAGAGTTTCTTGGTATCACAGACATCACAAGCCAGATATCGAACCTTTGAACCTACTTTTTCTATGTCTGCGATAACAGATTTTATTTCCCACTCAGACAAAACAGGGTTTATAAATTTCTGAACAACAACGGGCGTTGGTTTTTCTCCGCGATTTTTTAATTCAGTCATTGCGGCAGTTTTCAAAGCAGCTTCATCTGCACAGCCTTTAGCCCATGAAGGCTCATTCTCACTAAGTTCTGAACGGCCAAGAAGAATAAATGAAGGTTGATGCGCTTTAGCGAGTTCGGTAACACACTTCGACGTTACGCCTTTTGCACCACCACTCACCACAAAAACACTGCTACTGTTAATATGATGCTCTTTTTCACTGCCTGCCTCAGGCCGTTCATTCACTTCATCAACTTCAAGTGTGCATCGACCATCTTTTGAAATACCCACTTCTACCAAAGCTGAAGCTGCATCATTATTTTCTTCAAAAATAAATTCAGCAGCAGCCATGCCCTTTAAAGATGGCTCAAGATCCACTGCCCTACAAAATACATCTGGCCACTCCTGATTCAGGGTTTTTAACAAACCGAATACACCACCGGTTAAGGCATCATACTTACTCTTCTGTTCAATAGAGGTATATCCTAATTTGCCATCAAGATGCGTTACAGCAACAAAAGCATTTCGTGACCCCGTTTCAATTTCATTCAAGCTAGGTTTTAAATGTTTAGCAAGAAGGAAGAGATGTCTTAGTTGATCAACACCCTTTTCATTAAAAGCTAAACCTTGCTTACCAGAAGCTTTATAAGAGCTATCCAGATACACAAAGTTTCCAACCTTACCTAATTCACTTTCAACGCTTTCAAGTGCAGCTTCCAATTCACTTTCGTCAAAGCTTTTTAAATTAATACTTTTAATATTCTTGATTTTTTTCAAAGCTGCATGGCTTTCTATATTATTGAAACTCAATACAGCGAGATTCCAGCCTGCATTCTGGTAAACAGCTGCAACATGCGCGCTCAATTCCGTACCATCATTAACAACTACACAACTACGATTTGAAGGCACTTTTGTTACAAGCGTATCTGGCTTCGATAAGGCTTTAAGTTTTACATAAGCTCTTGCCGGTTTAAGCGAAGCACTTTCCTTTTTGTTTTCCTGGCTACCATGGTTTTTCTTATATTCATCAAGAGAAACCAGTTCTGCTCCACTTTGTGCGGCCTCTGTAACTGAAGCTACCGAGGCTTTCATATGGTCAATGATTTGCGCAAGTGTACGTAATTCTGCCAGCGCCTCTGGATCAAGTTCAGGTAAGCCTGGATTTTCTTCCTGAACAGCGCCAAGAATTTCAACGCGCTTGATGGAATCGATACCTAAATCTGCTTCCATATCCATGTCGAGTTCAAGCATCTCTACCGGGTAACCGGTTTTTTCTGCAACAACAGACAACATCTACGCAATTAGCGCTTCAAGATCAATCGAAGTCACAGAAACATTAGAACTTGTTTGAACAGGTGTATTCGCCACAGCAGAAGCAGGAACCTGATCTTTAATATGGTCAACGATCTGTCTTAAGGTTCTAAGTTCCGCCAATGCTTCAGGGTCCAGCTCAGGCAATTCGGGATGCGCCTCTTGAATAGATCCAAGAATTTCAACACGCTTGATGGAATCAATTCCTAAGTCCGCTTCCATATCCATGTCGAGCTCAAGCATTTCAC
>JBECKS010000159.1:0-4156 GCA_040235395.1 Pseudomonadales bacterium
GTATAGAGTCTTTCGCGAATGCTTTTTTCAATTTCCTCGTAGGAGCCACCGGGTAAATCGGTTCTGCCGATGGATTGCCTGAAAAGCGTGTCACCAGCCACCAGCAATTTATGATTCTCAAACCAGAAACTCATGGAGCCAGGTGTGTGACCAGGAGTGTGTATGGCAACACCACCAGCAACATTCAGTGCCTGGTCATCTTTCAGGTAAAAATCGGGGTCAGGCATTTTGTCTATGCTCTGTCCAAGAAACATCTGGGCCTGCATTTCCGCCATATCCCATAGAGGTTTGTCTGCTTCGTGAAGATAGAGCGGAGCGCCTGTTACTTTCTTGATTTCTGCTGAGGCAAGAAAGTGATCGAGATGAGCATGTGTGTGGATAATGGCTACCACCCTGAGCTCCAGTTTAGTGAGCAAGTCCAGAATGAGTTCGTGATCGCCGCCTGGGTCAATGACCAGGGCTCTTTTGCTCACACTGTCACCGATGATAGTGCAATTGCATTGCAGGGGACCTACAGGAAAGGATTTGCGAATGATGGGATTGCTGCTCATGTTTTTCTCGTTTAAAGCTCATCAGAAGCAGCAGTTTATAGAACTTTGCATTTGATAGAAAACCAGAGTTTGGCTGTTGTCATTAGCATGTGTGATGTTTTCAAGGTCTTATATCCTCTATAATCCTTAGCCTTCATGATTGTCATGAAGCTCATTTATCCATTTGCTGTTTTCCCGGAGTGTTCTTGAAAGATAAACCTTCTGCTCAGGCCGTTTTTACGCAAGGTCCGATATTGCGTCATATTCTGGTGATGACATCTGCCAGCGCGCTGGGCATGTTATCGCTATTCACCGTGGATTTGCTGGACATGTATTTCCTGAGTTTACTTGGTGAGCCAGAAATTGTGGCCGCAGTGGGTTTCTCTAGCGCACTTATGTTCCTGCTGTTTTCTTCCTGTATTGGTATGCAGATTGGTATGGGTGCCTTAGTAGCGAGGGCTGAGGGTGCAAGGCAGAGAGAGCTTGCAGGCCGTTACTGTAGCAATGTATGGATTTTCAGTTTTTCGATTATTTTTACGGGTGTGATTGTTGTGTATGCCTTCCTGTCTGACTTACTTGCTTTTCTGGGTGCTGAAGGTAAAACGCTCGAATATGCATTGGCATACAGTCATATCATGCTGCCGTCCTTGTTAATGGTGTCCATTTCCATGTGCGCCGGTGCAGCTATTCGTGCCATTGGTGATCCCAAGCGCTCCATGTTGATGCCTCTCTCGGGGGGCTTGATGAATGCGGCCTTGGACCCTTTGTTCATTTTCGGCTTTGGCTGGGGTGTGGAAGGGGCTGCATGGGCATCCTTTCTCTCGCGCATGTTGGTGCTGGGTTTAGGTCTTTATTTTGTGGTTATTCATCACCGTTTACCTGCACCGACCAATATCAAGGCATTTAAGGAAGACTTTCCAAAGATTGCGAGTATTGCCTTGCCCGCCATGATGACCAATATCATGACGCCTATTGGTGGCGCCTTTGTATTGAAGCTCGTAGCTGTTTACGGGGCTGCAGCGGTTGCTGCCTATGCGGTTCTGGGCAGGATAGTACCTGTCGCCTTTGGCGCCATGTTCTCTCTGTCGAGTGCCATTGGCCCCATCATCGGCCAGAACGTGGGCGCGAGACAGTATGCTCGTGTAAAAGAGGCGATGGTGAAAGCATTACAGGCCATTGTGATTTATGTGTTGCTGATATGGGTGGTGCTTTATGCCTGTCAGGGATTGATTGTTTCTGCGTTTAACATTCAGGATGAAGGTGTTCTCGTTTTTCATACTTACTGCACGTATATTGTTGGCTTTTTCTGTTTTGCAGCCATGCTTTTTATTTCCAATGCAGCTTTCAATAATCTCAATCGAGCACATTGGTCCATGGGCTTGAATTTCTGTCGAACTTTTTTGGGCACCATTCCTTTTTCCTATGTTCTGTCTGAACATTTCGGACTGATAGGTTTGATGTTTGGCGATATTAGTGGTGGTGTGATTTTTGGATGTGTCGCTTTCGTCATGGCTATGTTTGTTGTGAAACAACTTGAAAAAAAGACAGAAAAAGAAGATCAGGATAGTGACAGCCTTACGGGTCTATCGACAGTTTAAAAGCAAGAGAAATCAGGGTATCTTCCCAACAACACTTTAAGTTTTAGCGTAATTAATAAGAAAAATAATCAGGAAGTTCATTATGGCAAAAGCAACTAACGTCACCTGGCATGAAGGCGAAATCTCACGAGATGACCGAAGAAAACTTCTGGGGCAGGGTGGCGCTACACTCTGGTTTACAGGTCTTTCAGGTAGTGGCAAAAGTACTATTGCTGTTGCGCTTGAAAAGAAGCTGCTCGACATGGGCAAGCTAAGTTACCGTCTTGATGGCGATAATATTCGCTTAGGTATTAACCAGAACCTTGGTTTTTCTGCGGAAGACAGAAAAGAAAATATCCGACGCGTGGGTGAAGTTTCCAAACTCTTTGTTGATGCGGGTGTTGTTGTACTTTCCAGTTTTATCAGTCCCTATGCCGATGACCGTGACGGTGTTCGAAAACTGCATGAAGATGCGGGCATGGAGTTTATCGAAGTGTTCGTCGACTGTAGTTTGGCTGAAGCCGAAAAACGTGATCCAAAAGGTTTGTACAAAAAAGCACGAGCAGGTGAAATCAAGAATTTCACTGGTATTGATGATCCCTATGAAGCACCAACTCGCCCTGAGCTTCATCTTAAAACGGATGAATCTACGGTGGAAAAAGAAGTAGAGTCTATTCTTTCCTTTCTGAAAGACAGAAAAATCCTGGATTGATTCACTAGCGATGCGCAAATTTGCGATAGCCATCCTCAATCTGTATCGCCGTTTTTCGTTACTGTTACTGAAATTGCAGGGAAAAACCGAAGCTGATGTGGCTGCAGAGCGAATTGTTAATGGCAAGGCCTGGGAAGAATTCTGCGACACTTTAAAAGCTGCTGGCGCCTCGCTTAGTTTCCCTGGCACACCGAAAGATGCCTTCAATCAGGCGTAAGGTTATCGTTATCTCACCCGTTTAACTCGCGCTGGGCTCATGGCGTTTATTGAGCATGCAGATCCCAAAGCACCTGTACTTCATCGTGTGGTTCATGAAACCGTGAAAATGGGTGCGGATAATCCCGACAACTTTTATCAGACGGCTGCGATTAGTGGTGAATATGAATACCGAATTTTTGGGCAGCGTAACACAGTGAAATATCTTTCCTTTGGTACACAGATTGGGCATTACGGTTCGGGCGGTGGCATGCCGCCCACAGGCTTTCTCGAAGCATCTGATATTGAAGTGAATGATGATGGATTTTTCGAAATTGTTCTGAGCTGCGACAAAAAGGAAAAGAACTGGCTACCCATGACGCCCGAAACAGGTACGCTGGTTTTACGCCAGACCTTTCTTGATAGAGAAACAGAAATACCTGCTGATTTAACTATAGAAAGAATTGGTGGTGACATTGATGGTAAAAAGGAACCTTCACAATTAACACCACAAATCGTTGAAGCTGGTTTGAAATCCACAAGCACGCTTGTTGCAGGTGCCTCATTGTTATTCTCCAAATGGGCAAGGGATTTCCAGAAACATTCTAATGAATTGCCCATGTTCGACCCGGATGTTTCCAATGCAGCAGGGGGTGATCCAAATATTATTTATTATCACAGTCATTGGGCGCTGGCATCCGATGAAGCCTTGGTCATTGATGCCATGCCACCCGAATGCGAACACTGGAATTTTCAGTTAAATAATTACTGGATGGAATCACTGGATTATCGTTATTACCAGATTCATACCAATAAGCACCTTGCATCCTATCGACAGGATGGTTCTGTCAGAATTGTTGTTGCGCACAGCAATCCCAACGTGCCTAACTGGATTCATACAACAGGCCATGAATCAGGCACCATGTGTTTTCGTTGGATAAAAGCTAAGGAGCATCCACAACCGCAAACTCGTGTTGTAAAACTAAAAGACGTGGCTTCTCTCATCTGAGTTCAATATGCCAAAGCTAATTGAAACTTCAAATCATTACGATAGGCCTTATCGACCATTACCCATAAAGGTTTTTAATACTGTGTGTCGGCGTTTGGGTTTGTTAAAAAACCTGAATGCAGAAGCCTTAATG
>JBECKS010000108.1:0-16231 GCA_040235395.1 Pseudomonadales bacterium
AATATAATAATGGTATAATTTATATACCATGCATGTATTTGAATTTGACAGCAAAAAAAGCCAATCCAACAAGGATAAACACGGAATCGACTTTGATGAGGCTCAGGTAATCTGGGAAGACCCCGATTTACTTGAGGTTCAGGCCAAATCTAGTGATGAACCTAGGTCTTTGGTCATAGGCAAGATTGGCAACAAACATTGGTCTGCTGTTATTACCTATCGCGATGACAATATAAGGATTATCTCTGTCAGGCGATCTAGAGAAACAGAGGTGGCAATCTATGAAAGCTAAAAATCTTGATAAAAAATTCGATGATAATAAATCTGACATCATTGGTGATTTAGATTTATCCACAATTAAACGTCCTAACCAAGAGCAAAAAAGGGTTAACGTCGATTTTCCAATTTGGATGATTGAGCACCTTGATAAAGAGGCAGCTCGATTAGGTGTTACACGTCAGTCAATTATAAAAGTTTGGTTAGCAGAGCGTTTAGAGCAATCAACTTTTAACAAGGCAAAGCACACGGACGTAGCATAGCTGCGCCGTTATTTGCGGCGTTGAGCCTGTTTAAAAACTCTAAGCCAATTATTTTTCGTGCGGAGAGCGCTCTAAAATAAATTATTTTAGACGAAATTATTATTAGATTTACGAGAAGCTACAATTTTTAACACAAAAAGCAAATGAAAATTAAATGATGTGGTTTTTCTATATCCTCGTTATACAAATTATTTATGAATAAATATCTCGTTGTCACACTAATTATAATTTCAGGAGTTCTGTCTGTCGATAAACCTTTAGAGATTCGATTAAATAAAGAATCATATTTAACCGAGGATAAATTTTCTGCGATTGTGCTTAATCAAAGTAAAGAGAAAATAACTTATTTTGGTTTAAGTATTGAAGAGTTTAAAAATGGCACATGGGAAACAATTCGTTTTGACACAAGTTGCCCATGTATGGCGAAATGCAAAAAAGCACCTAAGCATCTTGAACAAGATAAGCAATATATAGAGTACTGGGATTATAAAAACAATAGTTGTGAGGTTGTTACCCTAGGTGAATATAGAGCCGTTATAAAAGGCAGTAATAAAAAATTAAATGGCGTTTCAAATGTATTTCAAATTAAATAATTTGTATAACAAGGCTAGCCTTGTCGCTGCGCTGGACTCTGGACTCTGGACTTACACCACTTTAGTGGACAGTGATTTCACTAAACACTAAAGAGGTATAGCATGGGACAGACCAAAAAAACATAAAGATAGGAGTTTATTATGGATAACAAAATCGTATTGATACTGCTTGCTATTTTCCTGGCTCCAGTCGCCGTTTTCTTAAAGAAAGGTGTAGGTAAAGACCTGGCGATTAACATCCTTCTTTGTTTTATTTTTTATGTTCCGGCTGCCATTCATGCTTTGTGGATTGTCACTAAGTAGCATTTAGTACAATTAGCTGCCTTAACCAAAAAGAATGTATTGTAGGCTCCGCGCCTCGCCGCGGGATGATTTTTGCTTTCCTCGGAGGAGAGATGAACGATTGCGGATGTGGCACTGAGCAGGCTGATCATTTAGAAAGAAAAACGTTAATTGCGTTACTTAGCATTAACGCCGCAATGTTTGTTATTGAATTTGGCTTAGGTTGGTTTGGTGATTCCAGCGGCCTCATTGCCGATTCATTGGATATGCTGGCTGACGCTGGCGTATATGCAATCTCGTTTTATGCTGTGGGTAAAGTAGCGCAAAAGAAAATTGTTGCGGCCAGGGTAAGCGGTGTATTGCAAGTTGCCTTAGGTTTGGGTGTTCTTGCTGACGTAGTCAGGCGTTTTATATTTGGTAGCGAGCCAATAGCGCCTTTGATTATGGCTGTTGGAATAGTTGCCTTGTGTGCAAACGTTTTATGTTTATATTTAATTTCTAAACATAAAGATTCTGGCATACATATGAGAGCGTCATGGATATTTTCAACAAATGATGTTATTGCCAATAGTGGTGTAATTATTTCAGGTTTATTGGTTTGGTTCTTAGGCAATCGTTTTCCTGATTTGATTATTGGTCTGGTTATTTCTGTAATTGTAATTCGTGGGGGTTATCAGATTCTTAAAGAGGCAAGTGAATCGAATGAAACAAATGAAACAAAGGTCTGTACATAAGCAATACCAACACGAAGTCATAGTAACGTTTCGCTATTTCGCAGACTAAATAATATCAAAGGGTGATCTATGAAAAACCATGGAAAACAATTACTCACATTAGGCGCAGTTTTATTTTTGTTAGGACTGCTATCAGGCATGGTGGTCGCACAAATGCCCAATGCCCGAATGGGGCTCGCTGCTCATCTTGAAGGTGTTATGAATGGCATATTCCTTTTGGTGATTGGTCTTGCGTGGGAAAAGCTAAGCTTGTCAGAGAAAAATAAAACCGTAACTTTTTGGCTTCTTGTATACGGCACTTTTGCAAATTGGTTGCTCGTTCAAACGGCTGCAATTCTTAAAACGAGTGCGATGACGCCATTAGCCGGTGCAGGTTTTAATGGCGAACCCTGGGCTGAAAATTTTATTAGCGGTGGTTTGGTTACGGTTGCTATCAGTATGATTGCGGCAACACTATTGCTCATTATTGGGTTTTATAAACAGGATTAAGCTGGGAGCATCGTTCAGTTCAAGAGAGTTAGCAGATAAAATATGCACCTATCAAACAAAATATTGCCTATTCTTATATTGATCATTTGCTTTAATGCCTATGCATCTGAATTAATGCAGCCCATGGATTATCATGCCAGTCAGGCAAAAGTTGATACCGAAGGCAAATGGCTTGCACTTCAAACCATTAATAATGTCTGGTACTTAGTTGATGCTGAGCCAAAGTTTAAAAGAGTGGATGATGAAATAGAGGGTCCGAAGCAAGGAATAAATGTAAGCGTTGAAATTCCCGGGGTTAGTTTTCTGTTAATGGATGAAAGCCTTTCTGTGGGCACGGTTCAGAGTTCTTGGGAAAATCAGGATGAGAAAAACTTTGCGTCATGGTTTGAAAAATCCAGGCTTCCCGATGTGGGGAAAAGCAGGCAAATTAATTTCAATAAACAGGTTTATGAATTAAGGAATATTGCCGGTGACATATTCATTGTATCAGGTGAGAAATCACAAAAGTTATTTAGCTACTCAGAAGAATATGAAAGTAATGCATCGATTCAGTGGCTTGGTGACCTTGACCGTGATGGAAAACTTGACCTGATAGTAGATGCCTCAGGTCACTATAATGTGAGTGAACCCAGATTATATCTTTCTGGAAAGGCCGAATCTGGTTCCTTGGTTAAGCTGGTTGCCAGCCGAAGAACAACGGGTTGTTAAAGTTATGAGCTATATAAGTAAAATTTCTGCAGTGCTTATTCTGTTATTCTCGAACCATCTTCTGGCGACGGAAATAGATTGCGGCATCATTGAATCCAGAAAAGGAAAATATGAAGTTTCCCGCGGTACGCTTGATATTCCTTTTATAACAAAAAAGAAGAATCCTGATTTTATGTTTGGCTGCGTTATCAATAATGGCCAGGAAAATTTCTCATTACGCCATGAATTAAGCTTGCCGACACCTGAAAAGGTAAGCATCAATGTCTCTGCTACGCAAAGCGAGAAGCAAAATAGAACGACCATAAAATCAGATACGATGAAATTTAAAGGTTACGGTTATATTCTGATGCAGTTAGAGGAAGGTGATCAGCGCGGAATATATGACATGGATATTGTTATTAATAATCAGCTCGCAAAAAAAGTTTCTTTTAACGTTGAATAACTCATGTTCAATAAGTTATGAAAATAGCTAGCCATTATTTTTTAAGAGAGTAAGCGCCATGCTCGAACTTAGACCAAATTGCGAATGTTGTGATAAGGATTTACCGCCTGAATCCAATGAAGCCATGATCTGTTCTTATGAATGCACCTTTTGTAGTGCTTGTGCAAATGATCTATTAAAAGGAGTTTGTCCAAACTGCAGTGGTAATCTGGTATCGCGCCCGATTAGACCGGCGAGTCTTTTAATAAAAGATCCAGCTTCAAGCAAGCGAGTATTAAAGAAGGGTGGTTGTGGGCATTCGTTAGAAGTGCTTCAAGGCGGAAAGCAACAATGAGCGCTGGCGGGCCCAATGATCATCCCATCAGTGATATTTTGAATTACGGCCTTGAGGTTTATGGTAAGGAAACCGATGAAAACTTTAAGGCGCTTGCTGCTTTGTTATCAAAAAAAGAGTTAGAGGATTTCTGGTCTGCAGAGATTGGCTGGCAAAGTTCAAAGGAAAATGCGGCAAACAGCATTCTTCAAAAACTGGATTGGGCTAAGCAGCGGGCAAAAAATTCAGGTTGGGAAAGCCAGGAATAAAAGAATAAAAAGCCGAGGAACATACAATGAAAACAAGAATAAAAATAGAAGCTTTTTTAATTACATTTCTGTTGTTGAATGTTTTATCAACAACGGTTTTTGCAGGATCTGCGGTATGGAAAATCAGCAAAGGTAATGACTATTTTTACCTTGGCGGCACGATTCATTTATTGAGTGCAAGCGATCATCCTTTACCTGATGAATTTATGCGTGCTTATAGCGATGCAGACACATTGATTTTTGAAACTGATGTGCGTGCAGCGCAGTCTCCTGAGTTTCAACAGAAAGTGATGGCAGCGATGATATTTAGCGATGGCCAAACCTTGAAAAGCTCACTGAACAAGAATGCCTACGCAGACCTTGAAAAATTTTTAAGTACAAGAGGCATTCCCATCGAAAATTTTGCTGCCTTTCAGCCCTGGGCAGTAACAACGATGATAACGGTGATGGAATATCAGCGATTGGGATTGAATCCCCAGTTTGGTGTTGAAAACTATTTTATGTCGCAAGCAGAAAAAGATAGTAAGGAGATGCAAAGTCTTGAAACCCTGGATCAACAGTTATCGTTCATGATGGCCATGGGTGATATCGATCCGAATGTGTCGGTGAACTATACCCTTAAGGATTTATCTGAAATGCCTGAGTTTATTGGCATGATGAAAAAAGCCTGGCGAAGCGGTGATGTGGAAGTCTTTACGCAAAGCCCCTCAGTGAAACAGATGAAGAATGAGTTTCCGGCTTTATACAAGGTGTTAATTATCAATCGTAACCAGGACTGGTTAAGGCAGTTTGACAATCTGGCGAACAATCATAAAAAGGAATTTGTGCTGGTGGGCACCATGCACCTGAACGATAGCGAAGGGCTGTTAAACCAGTTAAGGAAAAAGGGTTATCAGGTAGAGCAGCTATAACAGTTTTTAAGTTTTTATAATTGTTTCACGCTGCAATCCTTTAAATACCATTCACGCTTGTCGGTCTTTCTGCCGATTCCATCATCTGGCGGCTGTCTGCCTGCACCTTGTCTAAGGGTGCCCAAATGCCTCTTTACATCTCTCCAGCCCAGATAAATCAAGGGCTTGGGCTGATTTTCGCCCCATAAGATTTCCTTAAGTTTCGCTCTCTATTCTGCTTCCATGAACTCATGTTTTGGCACCTGAAAGGCATAAGTTTTCCTTAAGTTTCGAGAAATACAGTGGCCTCAACGAATAAGAGGATTAGCCATGAAAGCCATCGACCAATTTACCCCTAACCGATCTGAAGCAGGCCGTGTGATTTCCCCCAAGTTACATGAGCGCCTGTCTTCAGGTCAGGTTGTTTTTGACTTACTGAATAAAAACGCAAAGGACAGGGAAAACGCTGAAGATTATATCGCTGAGCGTTTTTTGAAAGAGCACGGCGCTAACCTGATGCATTTCATGCCGAACCTGATTTCCATGAAGTGTGATGAAAGTTTTTCAGCGGCTATTGGTTTGAGAAATGCGGGAAAAGAAAGACTCTTTCTTGAGCAGTATCTGGATCGAACGGTTGAGCAACAAATCAGCCAGATTTTTCAGCAACCCGTTGCGCGCGATGATGTGATTGAAATCGGTAACCTGGTTTCTAGCAGACGTGGTAGCAGTTATTTACTCTTCGTGATTGTGGCGGCGATTCTTTATGAAGCAGGTTATCGATGGGTGATATGCACCGCCACCAGTCAGGTACAACACATTATCAAGAAACTGAAAATTGAATCGGATGTGGTTTGCATGGCAGACGTTTGCAAACTGGAAGATGGTCAGGATCAGTGGGGTGCTTATTACTCAAGAAATCCGCAAGTGATGGTGGGCGACATTCATAAAGCCTACAAAGTCATGTCAAAGAATCCTTTGTTCAAGGCCATGATTTCTCCTTATCAAATGATGATTAGCGATATTGCGATGAAGATTGTGGAGAGTTCATATGAATAAGGAACTCATCAAAACTTTAAAATCACATTCACCAGAAAAAATCGCGCTGGTGTCGGATGAACGCCAGATGCCTTATGGCGAACTGCTGAATAAAGTGGTGACACTGGCTGCGGAATTAAAAGCCCATCGTATTGAATCACTGGCCTTGTACGCAGACAACAGCATTGAATGGATTGTTGTGGATCTGGCTTGCCAGCTTGCGAATATTCGCATCATTCCTGTTCCTTTATTTTTTTCTGAAGAACAGATTATTAATTTGTTGAAGGATTGTGGCGGTGTGTCTGCCATGGTCACTGATAGGCTTGAAGAAGCGCATAAACTGGTGTCGGTAAAAAAAGCAGGCCAACTTCAATCGCTTGCGTTAGAACTTTTACAGGTTGAACAAAAATTTAAAGTAGAGCTTCCACTTAACACAGCGAAAATTACTTTTACCTCAGGTTCCTCTGGCAATCCAAAAGGTGTGTGTCTGTCGGTAGAGAATCAGTTTATTACCGCCTTAAGTATTGCTGACAGTCTTCTTGTTGATGAATCTGAAAACGATGTGACGCATCTTTCTTTATTGCCGCTGACTACACTGCTTGAAAATATTGCGGGAGTTTATGCGCCACTGATTCGTGGTGGAAAAATTATTATTCCTTCACTTAAGGAAAGCGGTTTGCTTGGCAGCGCTTCTGTGGATGCGCAAAAAATATTAGCCACTATCACAAAGTATCAGCCCAATACCCTGATTCTTGTGCCTGAATTATTGATGTTGTTAGTGACCGCCATGGATATGGGCTGGAATGCGCCGGCATCTTTGAAATTCATTGCAGTGGGTGGTGCAAAAGTTTCAGTAGACTTGCTCGAAAGAGCACGGGAAAAGAACCTGCCTGTTTACGAAGGCTACGGTCTTTCAGAATGTGTATCGGTAGTGAGTTTGAATTTACCAGAGCATGAAAAAACTGGTAGCTGCGGTAAAGCGCTGCCTCATTGTGAAATTACGGTTGAAAACAGAGAACTCGTTGTTAAAGGCAATGTGCATCTGGGTTATGTGAATGATCCTGCTTCCTGGTATCAGCAAAGCATTCATACAGGTGATACAGGATTTATTGATGACGAAGGCTATGTGCATATCAAGGGCCGCATCAAGAATATTCTGGTGTCTTCTTACGGTCGCAACATCAACCCTGAGTGGGTGGAAAGTAAATTACTGGCTAGCCCACTTATTAAACAGGCTGTGATTTTTGGTGATGCCAAACCCTATTGTGTAGCACTGATTCATACGCGTTTTGAACAGACAAGCGACAGTGAAATTCAAGACTTGATTGATGCAATTAATAGTAGTTTACCGGATTACGCACATGTAAAAGCCTGGCAGCGTTTGCATACACCCTTAAGTGTTGAACAGGGTTTGCTGACTGAAAACGGTCGACCCAAACGTAAAATGATTTTCTCTTATTACAAAAAACTCATTGAATCAATTTATAAGAACACGTCAAAACATCATCACTTTTCAGAGGTAGCTTAAGCATGAACCTATACCAACGTTTACAAACAGAAACGCAGGCAGAAAAAGACTACCTCTTTGATGCGCCTATTATCAGTCGTTGTTTTAACGGTGACATCACGGTGGAAGATTACGTGGCTTTTCTTTCGCAGGCTTATCAGCATGTGAAACATACCTCGCCTTTATTGATGGCGGTTGGTGCAAGAATTCCTCATGACAGGGAGTGGTTGCGCGAAGCCATTGCAGAATACATTGAAGAAGAGTTAGGCCATCAGGAATGGATTCTTAATGACATTGAAGCCTGTGGTTTTGATAAGGAAAAAGCGCGTAATGCTAAACCGAATCGTGAAACGGAACTGATGGTGGCCTATGCCTACGACATGATTAATCGTGTTAATCCTTTAGGTTTTTTTGGCATGGTGCATGTGCTCGAAGGCACCAGTATTACCACTGCTGATGCTGCAGCCGATGTGATTCAAGAGAAACTCGGTTTGCCCAAAAAAGCTTTCACGTATTTAAGATCCCACGGCGCTCTGGATCAGGAACACGTTAAATTTTTTGAAGGTTTGATGAGCCGCATCGAAGATGAGCAAGAGCAGGAACTTATTATTCACGCGGCAAAGAATTTTTATCATTTATATGGAAATGTTTTTAGAACCATTAACGCACAACAAGCCGATTTATTGGCAGCATGAGGTGAACCATGAAAGTTAACGATAAGACAGTATTACTCACAGGCGCCAGTGGCGGCATAGGCAAGGCCATTGCGGTAGAGCTTGCTAAACGTGGTGCCTGGCTGGTGTTAACAGGGCGAAATGAAGTGGCGTTGAATAAATTAAAAAACGCACTGGAAAACCCCAGCCGACATGAAGTGATGGTGGCTGATATCAATAATGCATCAGACAGAAAACTACTCACTGTTCAATGCGGCCATGTGGATATTCTGATTAACAATGCAGGCATTAGTGATTTTGAATTTCTGGAATATCAACGTGAAGACGTGATTGAAAAAATGTTTACCACCAATCTCTTAAGCCCTGTGTATCTCACAAGAATGTTTTTGCCAATTTTGCAAAACAAAAAAGAAGCGGCGGTGGTGAATATTGGTTCCAGTTTCGGAAGCATTGGCTTTCCTGGGTTTGCATCTTATTGCGCGAGCAAATTTGGCTTGCACGGTTTTACGGAAGCCCTAAGACGGGAACTTGCCGACACGAAAGTAAAAGTACTTTATGTGGCGCCCCGAGCAACCAAAACCGACATTAATAAAATGTCGGTGGTGACCATGAACGAAGCGCTGGGCAATGCTATGGATGATCCTGAAGTGGTAGCCAGAATCGTTGCGGATGCCATCGAGAAAAAAAGCATCAAGGATAAATTCATCGGCTGGCCAGAAAATCTTTTTGTGCGAATCAATGCGCTGTTGCCTGCGCTTGTGGATTCAAACCTGAAGAAGCAACTGGCCACCATTAAACAACACGCTGACGTTAAATCACTGGAGTGGAGATAAGACTATGAAAACCAATATCATGAAAATCAAATCAACTTTTTTAATTTTATTAATGTTTGTTAGTAGCAGTTTCCTATCAACATCCTTGTTTGCAAGTCAAACGGTGGCGAATCAGGATGCCCTTGTGCAAAAACTTGCGCAGGACTGGGATGTTGCCAACTATCAACTGAAAGGTGATGCCAAAGCAAAGGCATTCGAAGATTTAATAGCCTACACCGATGAAGTAAAGGCAAAGCATCCTGACGATGTGGGTATCCTGATTTGGGAAGGCATTATCAAATCTACCTATGCGGGTGTGAAAGGTGGTCTTGGTGCACTGTCGCTTGCAAAAGAGTCACGTGCTGCCTTGGAAAAAGCCATCAAGCTCGATGGTGAGGCGCTGGATGGTTCGGCTTACACAAGTCTGGGCACTTTGTATTCGAAAATGCCCGGTTGGCCAGTGGCTTTTGGTGATGCCGACAAGGCCAGAAAACTTCTGGAGAAAGCCCTTGAAATCGACCCTGATGGCATTGATTCCAACTATTTTTATGCTGACTACCTGATGGAACATGGTAAGTCAGACAAGGCAGAAAAATATTTGTTAACGGCTCAACATGCCCAACCGCGTGCAGACCGACCCATCGGTGATTATGGTCGTCAGGCAGAGATTGAACTGGCATTGAAGAAGGTGAGAGGCGAGTAGTTCAATAACACGCTATTACTATCATGCTGCCGCAATCCTTGAAATAATGGTATTTGTTGCGGACTTAATAGGCTCCACAGGTTGGGGCCTATTGCGTTTATAAAAAGTTGAAATGATGAAAAGAAAAACCAACGATGCACATTCTGTTAATTGAAGATGACAGCAACCTGGCTACAGGTCTTGAGCAGTCGCTGAGTCAGTCAGGCTTTGTGGTTAATTCTGTTACGTCGGGCAAAGCGGGCATTCATTCCATTAACAGCGAAACACCTGACATGGTGATTCTGGACATTGGTTTGCCCGACATGACGGGGCTTGAACTGATGAAGAAAATCAGACCCGACTTTCCTGAGTTGCCCGTGATTATGTTAACGGCACGGGATACCATGTTGGACAAAGTAGAAGGGCTGGATGCGGGCGCCGATGATTACCTGACCAAACCTTTTGATGTGCCGGAGCTGATTGCGCGCTTGCGTGTGATTGAGCGCAGGTTATCGACGACACATTCCAGTGATATTGTGATTGGTGATGTGTGTTTAGATACATTGGCTTCGCAAGTGAGAGTTGAAAATGAAGTGTTGCAACTTTCACGACGTGAATACATGTTGTTAAAAGCCTTAATGGAAAATGCAGGTAAAGTGTTATCAAAAGAACAATTGGAAACCAAACTCTATCATTGGGGTGAAGAGGTGAGCAGCAACACCATTGAAGTGCATATTCATAACTTGAGAAAAAAACTCAAGAAAGATTTTATTCGTAACATCAGGGGGATTGGTTACACCATTAATAAGCTATGACATCCAATAAACTATGACCTCTATTCGTCGTTTTCTTGTCATCATTCTTGCAGCCAGTATCACGCTGTTTAATTTTGTTGCTGCCTTGCAAGGCTATCTTAAGGGCATTGAGAAAACCGAAATATTGCTAGACAGACAGTTAACGGAAATCAGTACGCTTTTACTTTCGGTGAATGAACATCATGAAAAAATTCTTAATGACTTTGATCGTGATGATGTTGCCTTGCAGTTCTGGACAAATGAAAAGAAGCTGATTACCAAAACAGAAAATGCACCTGATATCAGCATTGCAGAATTTGAACCCGGGTTTTCTTATAATAATTTTGGTGGCTACCGTTGGCGAACCTTTGCCTTGCAGGATACTGCCAACAATATCTGGATACTGATTGCAGAGAGAGCGGATACCCGTTACATCTTAGCTGAAGAAGTTATTCTCAGTTCCATTCTTCCAATCGTTGTGGGCTTGCCAATAATCTGTTTGTTGATCTGGTTTATTGTGGGCAATGGCTTGCAACCGTTGAAACGTCTTGCAGGTGAATTGAAACAGAAAAAACCACAAGACCTGAGCCCGCTCAGTGAATCGAATGTTCCTGAAGAGCTGGAACAGTTGGTGGAATCCACAAATGATCTGTTAAACAGGCTTTCAAATTCTTTCGAAAGGGAAAGGCGTTTTTCGGGTGATGCAGCTCATGAATTGCGCACGCCGTTGAGTGTTATCAAGATTGAATTGTTCAATCTGCTTCAGGCCTATCCAGAAAAACAGGCATCGTTTGACAGAATCAACAACAGCATTAATCGCATGGTGCATTTGATAGAACAGCTGTTAACGCTGTATCGAATGAGCCCTGAACAATATATTGCCAAGTTCAATGAAGTGGATATGGAACAGGTTGCTAAAGATGTGTTGCAAGAGCAGTACCAGCATATTGAAAGCAAAAAACAGACTATTTCGCTGGAAAGTGAAGCTTCATTATTAGTGGGTGATGAGTTCGCCTTGCACACCTTAATCAAGAACTTAGTAGACAACGCCAATAAATACACACCGGAAGGGGGTGAGATTGTTGTTCATCTTATTAACAGGGAGGATTCGATATTATTGGCGGTAGAGGATTCTGGCCCAGGTATTCCAGAAGAGCTACATGATCGCGTGTTTGATCGTTTTTATCGTGTTGATGGTGACCAGCATCGTTCACAGGTGCAGGGTTGTGGTTTGGGCATGTCGATTGTGAAGCACATTGTTGATTTGCATAAGGGCGAGATCAGCTTGAAGCCTTCGACATTTGAGACAGGTTTATGCGTGGAAGTTAGTTTGCCAAAAGCACAGGTGTAACATACAGGTATAAAAAGAAAAATGAAAAAATATCTTAAGACTTTTAATGTGCAGATATGTTTAGTGATTTCGCTGAGCTTCAGTTCTTTGCTTGAAGCTGATGTAAAGCAGTTTGAAATCAGGATTAAGGATCATCTGTTTATTCCTGACCAGGTCGTGATTCCCAGCGGTGAAAAAGTAAAACTGTTAGTAATTAATGAAGATGCCTCGCCGGAAGAATTTGAATCCTATGAACTTAATCGTGAAAAAATCATTATGGGCAACAGCAAAACCATTGTGTTTGTGGGCCCATTAGCGCCAGGAGAATATCCTTTCTTTGGTGAGTTCAATCCAAAAACCGCGCAGGGGAAAATCATTGCAGAGTAAATCATGTTATTAAGTGCCGTTATCATTATTCTTCGTGAAGTGCTTGAGCTTGCCCTGCTCACCAGTATTTTGCTGGCGCTAGGTAAGCAGATGAAAATTTCTGCGCGCTGGTTCTTCTTTACACTGATTGTGGGTTTAGTTGGCGCATGGATTTATGGTGTTAATACAGCAAGAATAAGTGAATGGTTTGATTACACGGGTCAGGAAGTGGTTAACGGTGTTTCGCAGATTATTATTTATCTGCTGTTGGTGATGATGGTGTTCATCACGCATTTACAAAGCGCGATAGTAAAAAGAATAACGCCCTGGATTATGGCCTTGAGTGTTTCGTTACTGATTACCAGAGAAGGCTCGGAAATTTATATTTACCTTAGCGGCTTTGTGCAATCAGAACAGTTTTCTTCGGTGCTGGTGGGTAGCGTGATTGGTGCATCCATTGGTTTAAGTGTGGGTGCATTATTTTTTTATATATTAAGTTACAAGGAAGACCAGCTCAGGTATTTCGTTGGTATGTGTATGCTTTCTGTGATTGCTGCGGGCCTGCTTGCTCAGTCAGTGCCCATGTTCATGCAGGCTGACATTATTGAAGCGAGCCCCCCCATTTGGGACAGCAGTTTTCTTTTGAATGAACAATCCCTGATCGGTCAATTGGTTTATGCCGTTGCAGGCTATGAAGCCACACCAACTTTAATGCAAGTGCTAGCGAATATTTTTGGTTTATGCGCGATTCTTGCCTTGGTGTTCGTGCCTATTATTTTAAATGAAAAAGGTTTCCTGAATAAAAAGGCTTCTGATGATGTTTAGGTTTGTTCGGGCATGCATTCTCTTAAGTATTTTTTTCAGTTCATCCTTGTGGGCTGATGGTTCTTCTATTGATAAGGTGTATCAGCCATACGTTAATCCGCTGGAAAAAGAAATTGAATACCGCGTGCTGATGGAAAATAACAATGTGGCTATCAATGATGATTTTTTCATTCATAAATTTGGTTATGGTCAGGCGATTACCCAGAAACTGTTTCTGGAAGGCTATGTGGTGAGCAGTGATTACGCGGGCGTAAATCCAAAAACCGATGCCTATGAACTGGAGCTGCGATACCAGATGACAGAGCGGGGTCAATACCGAATAGATTGGGGCAGCATGTATGAACTTGAAAAATATGCGCGTTTAGATAAATGGGAAGCAAGGGCAGGATTGCTTGCGTCGGGTCAGTGGAAGCGTCTTCAGAATACTTTTAATATTTTTATCATTAATGAATGGGGTGGTGGTGTGCAAAGTGAGTTGGAGAGCTCTCTTGCCTTTCAGTCTATTTACAGGCTTTCACCTTCACTGGAACCGGGCATTGAGTTATATGCCAATGAAGATACCAGTGCACTCGGCCCGATGATTTCTGGCAGAATAAAAATGGATGGCGCGAGAAAACTGTTTTGGGAATTTGCTGTAATTCACGGCATGCGTCATACCATTCCGAATAATACCTTTAAGTTTCAGCTGGAATATGAATTTATATAAGAGGGAGGCGACATTTGATGGATAAAGAACAGGCAATTAAAGCAACCAAACAGGGAGCCATTGCGGCAGTGGTTTCAGGCGTGTTGACCTTGGGTGTTACTTTGTTTGCAGTGATGACAGATGACCAAGGTGATCTGGAAATCTGGAATGACCCTGCGAATTTTTTTGATGCAGTGTTTGTTTTTGTCTGCGCCTTCTTTATGTATCGTAAATCACGTGCAGCGTCTGTAATTATGCTGGTTTATTTTGTGGTGGCGAAAATCGTTATTGCCATTTCCCTTGAGCGAGTGCCGGGAATCTTTCTGAGCGTGATATTTGTTTATTATTTTGCCAGAGCAACACAAGGCGCGTTTGTTTTTCATCGCATTGAACAGGAAGACAATCCTGATTATCGCCCAGCACCGAAGTGGTATTACTTTGCGGGCATTCCCCTGGTGTTGATTCTGTTTGCCTTTATGAGTATCGGTTTCATGAGCATGGTGGGCGTGATTCCTTCTACGGAAGTGCTTGCAGGTGATAAGGTGCCGAAACATCAAAAGGAAGCGCTCATTCATGAAGGCATTATTGATGAAGGCGAAAGTGTTGAATATTTTTATAGCCAGGGTCTTATGTCAATCATGGAAGATGGCAACTTGTTGACTGATCAACGAGTGATTTCCTATTTCATGAATGAAAGTGGCGAAATGGAAATCTATGAACTTTATCTTGATGAAATTAGTGATATTCAATTAATCAGTGAAGGCGACTTTTTAAGTGACAGCCTGTATCAGGTAAATGGTTTTGAAGAAGACAAGTGGCTACAGATTTACCTGTCGAAAGAAATGGACGGTGATCAGGATTTTGTGAGTGCCTTGCAGGAAAAAATTGAGAACCAAAAATAGTTTTTAAGAGATAAATCCCATGCGTATTCAATATAAAACTGATGCCGTACTGAATGTTGATGAAATGATTGCGCTGTATAAGGCATCAACATTGGGTGAAAGACGACCAGTGCATCGTAAGGATATTTTTCAAGGCATGATCGATAACACCGATGTGGTGATTAGCGCCTGGCATGACAACAAACTGGTAGGTATTTCACGCACTATGACGGATTTCACTTACGTTGCTTATCTGGCAGACCTTGCAGTGGATGAGGCGTATCAAAAACAGGGTATTGGTAAACAGATGATTGAAGAGACGCGCAAACTGCTCAAAAAAGAATGTGCCATTGTGTTACTGGCAGCACCCAAGGCCAATGATTATTACCCGAAGATTGGTTTTGAACACAATCCAAGAGCATGGGTGTTGAATGGTGTGTATGAAGACGGCTGGACAGTTGCAGCTTCAAGTAATATCGCCGACTAAATAAAAAGACAAAAAAATAATTAAAAGAAAAGCACATGCTTAAATTTTTTACACTAACATGGGTGCTTGGGCTTTTTACTTTAGTGCCTTATGGCATTTATTATCTTTTCTTTGAAGCAGCTCGCGATGAATATGCCTTGGTGGGTGTTTCCGTGTTGTTCTGGATTTTTGGTTACTGGGGTGTGGCAGGACCTTTGATTGCTGCCCATCGTGTCTATCGTTTAATGCAGCTGTTTGAAAATATCCAGAATCGTGAACAGTTGAAGGCATTAATCGAAGAGAGCGAAACTCAGGAAGCGGCTATTGATTTGATTGCCAGTGAAAATAAATTGCCGCGCTTTCTAGCAAGACGCATTTTCAACAGTTTTATGAAACGTTTTGCCGAGTCAGATTCTGTTCAGATAGAAGAAATAAAATAGCGTTTTCATTTTCAGGTAAAGGTAAGGAGTTCAGGCATGTCGAGAGTATTGGTTCCACAGGAAGGTCAGGTAGCGATTCAGGAAAATCAGGTGTTCGGTACTACAGGTACGCGTGATTTGTTATGCGATATTTTTTCGCCACCTGTGAAAGAAGCGAATATGCCGGCTATTCTGTTGTTGCATGGTGGTGGTTGGGCAGGTGGTGATAAAACACAATTAAAACCCTACGCCATTCAGTTAGCGCGTTATGGTTTTGTGTGCGTGTGTTCTGAATACCGTTTGATTGGCGAGGCGATTTGGCCCGCACAGATTCATGATGTAAAAGCTGCAGTGCGCTGGATGCGTGCCAACGCTGAAACCCTTGGCATAGACGTTGAAAAAATCTGTGTGTCGGGTAATTCTGCGGGCGGTCATTTGGCATTGGTTCTCGGTGGTAGTGCAGGTGTACCTGAACTGGAAGGTGAAGGTGGCAATG
>JBECKS010000172.1:0-11513 GCA_040235395.1 Pseudomonadales bacterium
GGGCGAACTTTGCTACGGGTGGACTTGAACCTAAGTAGTAACCTATTGTTTTTAAATACTTATATATTCACCTAAAAACCCGATACCATCACATGCTTTGCTTCCTATTGAACCCTATTAGACACAGTACTACACCTAGACACACCTTCGTTAGCATCCTTAACCCTTTTACGCTTCAGTGCGAATTAACACTCACCTAAATCAAGATTGTTTTTTCTAAAGGCTCGAGGCGTTATACCAAACCAACGCCTGAATGTTTTACTGAAATTGCTGGTATCTTGATAGCCCACTAAATAGGCGATTGAATCAACTGACTTCTTAGAGTTTAACAAGTACCAAACCGCGTACTCCTTTCTTATCTCGTCAAGTAAAATCTGATACGTTAAATCCTCTTCTTTAAGCTTGCGGATTAAATTTCTTGCCGACATGTTTAGTCTGTTCGCCATGGTTTCAAGACTAAGGTTCGGTACCTCTTCTTCCAAAAGGTGATTCCTGACGATTTGAGCAATATCTCCGCCGGTATTTCTTAAATCAAGTAATCGTGCACATTCTCGTTTGGCCGCGTTAAACGCATATTGATCATAGGTTAAACAACTCAGTTGAAGTTGATCTTCGGGAAAATAAATTGCAGTATCTTTTGCATTGAATTGTAGCCGTTCATGCTTGAACCATTTCTGTAGACGATTCAGGTGTACTGGTTCTGGAAAAGAAAAATATATCTCCACGCCACTCAAATGGGCCCCTGAAATTGTTTCCATTAAGCGAACAAGTATATTCACCAAGCCACTCAGGGTTTGCTCCCTGATATCTCCCAAATCAAATAAAGGTTTAAGAACGATGTGTGCTCCCATACTTGTTGGCTCAAAAACAATATCCACAACCTGTTGACGGACTTGAGAAAGCTCAGAGATTAGTTTTAAAGATTCCTCTATATTTTTTCCCGATGAAGCTCCAAAACCGATAATGCCATGAGAAGAAACCAGAATTGCTTGATCCGCACCCAAGTTTAGCCAAGGCATTCCAGTCAAACGAGTGGCGGCCAGCACCAAACGCCTGTACTGCTGAAAGCTGATGAAGCGACTTTCCTTATGCAGGTCATCCCAAGTGAACAACGTACCCTCAAATATTTGCTCATCACTGAACCCAGCCTGCCGCAACTTCGCACAAATCAGGCATAAATATGAAGGGTGTACAGAAGGTCGAAGCCAATCCTTGTTAATCACCTCGTCTTCCAGAGGCCGCGCTTTTCTAGGACTAGAGCTCTGAGTTACTGGGCTTATTTTCGTCATGAGGTGCAATATTGATTGTCACTAAATAACGATATATTGGCAGCTCGAACGGTGTCGCGCAACACCTCGTAAAGCTATCTTGCACATCCAAATGAAAAGGCAATCAAGGACGTAATCTAGGCCTGTTCCCATCTGATTTCCATTTGTTATTCTGAGGAAAAATCTGGTCAAGACGAGGTAATTATCGTGATAGAAGTGAGCTTTATTAAACAAGATGGCAAAAAAATAACTGTAGCAGCCCAACAAGGCGAATCATTAATGGCAGCAGCCGTCGACAATGAAGTGCCTGGGATAGATGCGGATTGTGGTGGAGCTTGTTCTTGCGCCACTTGCCATATATTCGTCGATGATGCCTGGTTCGATAAGGTTGGCGAACCCAAACAGGACGAGGAGGCATTACTGAATTTGAATCCGGATCGAAAAAATCACTCGCGGCTGAGTTGCCAAATAGATATATCGGAAGATTTGAACGGCTTAGTTGTCCATTTACCAGAGTTCCAGTTTTAAACAAACACGCACAGGTGCACATATGAACACTAAAGCGAATATAGACCCAGACACAATGACAAAAAAGAAATACCGACACATGGTCGGTATCGACCCTTATGACATACCGCTAGAAGACTACGATTTGTCGCAACGGGAGTTATATCAGCAAATGACCTTTCCAGGCTTTTTCGAAAGGCTTCGAAAAGAGGAACCGGTACATTACTGCAAAGATTCCAAGTTTGGCCCCTATTGGTCCATCACCAAGTTTCAAGACATTATGGAAATTGAAGGAAATCCAGAAGTGTTTTCTTCCGAACCAAGTATCGCGATTCTTGATTTTGGAGACGAAATGCCACGAGTACCTATGTTTATCGCAATGGACGAACCCAAGCATAGTGAGCAGCGCCGTACTGCGCAAGAAGTCGTTGCTCCTAAAAACTTGAAAGAAATGGAATCCATTATTCGTGAAAGAGTTCAATCCATTCTCGAACCACTCCCCCTAAACGAAACCTTTAATTGGGTAGACAAGGTTTCGATTGAACTAACAGGCCAAATGCTTTCGACCATTCTAGGCTTTCCTTTCGAAGATCGTAGAAAGCTGACTTTCTGGTCTGACGTTGCTACTGCAGTACCCGGGCCAGACTCACCTGTTTCTTCTTATGAAGATACCGCCAACATTCTTGGTAACGAAATGGTTCCAGCGTTTATGGAGTTGTGGAACTACCGCAAGGAAAACCCTGGAGAATTCGACATTGTCAGCTTACTGGCCCACGGAGAAAAAACTAAAAACATGGCGACTGAAAACCCTATGGAGTTTTTGGGTAATCTTATTCTGTTAATTGTAGGCGGGAACGATACGACTCGAAACTCTATTTCAGGCAGCGTATTGTTTTTGAATGAAAACCCGGAGCAATACGACAAGCTACGTGCTAATCCGGATTTAGTGCCTAGTTTAGTTTCAGAAACCATTCGCTACCAAACGCCGCTAACGCATATGAGAAGAACTGTCACTCAGGATTTTGAATTTCGTGGCAAGCAAATGAAAAAAGGCGACAAGGTTATACTTTGGTATGTTTCTGGAAACCGAGATGCCGACGAAATCGAAAATCCAGACAGTTTTATCATTGATCGCAAACAACCGCGTCATCATATTTCCTTTGGCTTTGGCATTCACCGATGTATGGGTAACCGCCTTGCAGAGATGCAATTAAGGATTGTGTGGGAAGAAATTCTAAAGCGTTTTGAAAAGATTGAAGTGGTCGGAGAGATAAAGCGCCCCTACTCAAATCTTATTAAGGGCTACACCGAGTTGCCAGTTCGTTTACACCCAAAAAAATAAATTGAGGTTACCTTGGATATCCAGCCATCACCACCTGAGTGGTTTACAAAGGCCATTGCTCACAAACGTAAATCATTTTACATCGATGTAGACAACTGCAAGATTCATTACCAGCGATGGTTTCAAAACGAAAGTGAAATCAAAAAACCTCCTTTATTGTTTGTCCATGGCGGTGGTGCACATGTGCATTGGTGGGATTTTATTGCACCTTCCTTTTTAGATGAGTACGAGGTGCTTGCTCTAGACCTGAGTGGCATGGGTGACAGCGAGCATAGAGAAGTTTATAGCGACCATCAATATGCCAAGGAGCTTATAGCGGTTTGCGAACACGCAGGCTATTCCAGCAACATTTCAATTGTCTCGCATAGTTACGGCGGCAGAGCTGTGCTAAAGCTTGCCTTGGAAAAACCAGAGGTGCTCAATTCGATTATTATTGCGGATTGCACTTTACTGACGCCAACAGAGATTGGCGCAATGAAGGGGATCAAGGACGTACCCAAATCACCATTTGGTAAAAAGAAAGTTTACCCAAGTAAAGAAGCGGGACTCGAGCGTTTCAGGCTAATGCCACCACAAAGTTGTGACAATCAATTTCTAGTTGACTACATCGCGGATTATTCCATTGGCCCTGTCGATGGCGGCTGGTCCTGGAAATTCGATATGAATTTCGTCAACAAACGCAATGATGCTTTAATTAAAACGCCATTGTTAGAAGAGATTAAAAATATCAGCTGCCCTGTTGCAAACCTTTATGCAGAAAACAGCATGTTATTTCCGCGAGAAATTGTAGAGCTGTATAAGGAAAAGTATCCGCCCCATACACAGTTTGCTTGTTTAGCTGATGCCAAGCACCATCTATTGCTCGACCAACCTAAAGCTTTTGTTGAAACACTTAAAAGCCTATTGAAAGATTTAAAAGCTCGACCTGTGAATTCAGCAAGCGCTTAGGCTTGAGATAGCTCGTCAGTTATTCTAAGACAACACTGTTTCGCTAACCTTAAAATCAATCACCTTACCCGCTGGTTGAGGCTCGCTTAGCGCAGCTCGCTTAAATTCTAATACCCCATCTTCAATAGGGCTGTTCTGAATGACTTTTCGATCATACAGGTAATCCTGCGTAGTCAACCAAGGCTCTTTTTCCCCTTGTTTAGGTAAGTCGTCTAACGCTCGCAAAATGTACCCGGCCTGAAAGTCTAGATAAGGTTTAGTTCCAAAGGCTTTTTCATGCTGCCGGGGAACAGCTATGTCATATTTTTTCTTATCCATATGCTTAATTAAGCGACACAGATACTCACCCGTTAAATCAGACTTCAGCGTCCAGGAATTGTTGGTATAACCCACACAATTAATCAGATTGGGGATATCTGAAAACATCATAGATTTGTAAGAAAGTTTTTTAGACAAATCCACCTCGGTGCCATCCATCGTAAGCTTAACGCCACCGACTAATTGCACCTTGAACCCCGTCGCGGTTACGATCATATCGCAGCCAATATGATCGCCTGACTTTAACTGGATTCCTGTTTCAGTAAAACGCTCTATGTGATCCGTAACAATTTCTACAGAGCCGTTTTTTATCGCCTTAAAAAAATCGCCATTAGGAACGGCGCAAACCCGCTGATCCCAAGGATCGTATGAAGGGGTGAAATGTTTGTCTACATCATAGCCTTTTGGTAATTGTCTGCGAACCTGATAGATTAAAAGTTTTTTGACTTGCTTGGGGTAATTTCTAGATTGCTTAAAGAAAAAAACTGCACCTCGCGTTACAAAAAAGCGAATAAAGTCATAGGTCATTTGCGCGGGCAAAAACTTTCCAAGCCAACCATTCACAGGAATATTTCCAGGCATCGAAACCACATAGCTTGGAGATCGCTGTAATTGAATAACTTTCTTTGCACGTTTAGCTAAGTTAGGCACCAATGTAATGGCTGTTGCTCCTGAGCCGATTACCACCACCTTTTTATCTGAGTAATCTAGATCCTCAGGCCAGAATTGCGGATGAACAACTTGACCCTTGAAATCTTCTTTGCCTTCAAAGTCAGGCACATAAGCCTCATCATAACGGTAATAACCAGCGCCCATAAATAAAAATTTTGAGACAATACTAGAACGCTCACCAGTCTTTAGATTTTCTGTTTCAACTGTCCAACGCGCAGTTTTACTGTCCCAGTTAGCTACTATGGCCTGAGTATTAAACGTAATATCATTTGCTACATTGTATTCATTGGCCGTCTCTTCAAGATACTCGCGGATTCGATGACCTTCAGCTAACGACCGATCAGACACCCACGGTTTAAACTTATAACCGAAGGTAAACATGTCCGAATCTGAACGAATGCCTGGATAACGAAATAAATCCCAAGTTCCCCCTATTCGTTCGCGTTGGTCGACAATGGCAAAGCTTTTGTGCTTTGCATTCCTGCGCATATGGCAAGCCGCACCTACACCGGAAATTCCAGCACCGATAATTAGAACATCAAGCTCTGATTTAGCTTTTCCTTTTTGCATCACGCACCTCTGTCATTCCTGTTTTAGATTTATTCATTTTAAAACTTAAACGAGTTCATTCGATGTTTACTTACTAACAAGTGCTCTCAATACCTCTTCTGGCGTTCCATATTTGGGTTTCCAACCTAACTCCTTCCTGGCCTTTTCCGCACTCATAACAACACTTGCTCTGCCAGCTTTTATTAACCAGCCCGGATCCCACGGACTGATTTTTAATTTATAAAAAATAATTGCAAAATATAAAAATGCCTTAGGCAAAGGAAACGAGCGCTTGCCCAACGCCGGCGCGATGTCCTTCATTGCTAACGAGCCCTCGCTGGTTAAATTGAAACTTCCATGAGCTTTTTTTACGAGCGCCAAATAAAAGGCCGTTGCGATATCGTCTTCATGGGCAAGTTGTAACTGCACATCATCAAAGCCTGTTATCCTCGGAATAATGGGCACATGAGAAAGCAGGTGGACTGGCCTGGTTGGCGATCGCTCGCCCGCAAAGATACAAGGCCTTAGACGCGCGATGATCATATCTTTATTTTCAGCTTCAAAACGATTCAGCCAATGCTCTACAAGTGACTTATGATGAGAGTAATAGAAATCAGGATTACCTCTTAACTCTTGTTCTTCAGTTAAAATTGTATTATGGCGTTCTCGATGCATTCCATAGGCTGCCACCGACGAGGCGTAAACAATTTGTTTTACACCTGCCGAAGCACAAGCGCTAAATACATTTTGCGAGCCTCCAACATTAATCGATTCGATTTCATCGGCTGATAAACGCCCAGGTTTTTCAACGATAAAAGCTAAATGAATAAGTGCATCAACCCCCTTAAGGTCTTTTGCAAGATCAGTATCTCGTACGTCTCTTTTAATAAAGCTTACTCGGCTTGAATTTCTTTTTCTTCTCGGCTTAACAAGATCAATCCCTATAACGCTGGTATTGGGTAAGCGCTCCAAGATTTGATCTACGATTGCCTCGCCCAAGCTACCTGCGGCACCTGTAATCGCGACTGTTGAAATAACATCTGTTGAGTCTTCATTCATATATTTAATCCATTCGAGAAAAAGTGAATGACACTTCTACTAGAAACTTCTTTAATAGTTTTTTATTTGAAATTAACGAACAAGGTAAGAAACTAGCGCTTCTTCCTCATATTCTTTCTTCCAATCGTTAATCAGCTCTGAGGTATCGTGCTGCCAGGGGTGAAAGTCTCTTTTATAGTAGCTCAGAAATGGTCTCCATAAATTTGGAAAAAGACCAACTTCTTTATTGAACAAAAACCTTCGTAAGGTACGCCATTCCTTGATTGAGAAAAACTTTCCGTCTGCGGCAAGCATAACAAGCGTTGCCACTGACAAGGCAGGAATACCAATAATGGTAATTACCGTCAGCGTAGAAACTCTATTAAAGTAACCGCCGCCCATTTCTTTAAAAACATCAAAAACCACTGATTTATGCTCATTTTCCTCAACAGCATGCCAAAGCCACAATTTCCTATGATCAGGCTCTACGAATTCGGCAAATTCTTCATTGGATAGCAGTAGTTCTGCCAGTATGGCAGTGAAGTGTTCGGCTGCAGCAGTAAACGAAAGCCCCACCATAGGCGGCGCTACCTTCGTAGCATATTGCAAGGTACTCTTAATGACTTTTCGCGCCCTCTTGGTAGGTAAAGGCGAAGTTTGGGCTAAAAAATCATTGTAAACATCATGCTGATGTCCATGGTGAGCTTCTTGGCCAATGAATCGCCTAACCTCTTCTTTCAACTTGGGATTGGTAATTTTCCCACGATAAGGTTTCACTGAGTCTACGAAAAACTGTTCACCATCAGGGAACAACAGCGACAAAATATGTAAAAAATGAGTGATTGCTGCAGATTCTGACGGGGCGCCACTATAGTCAAACTTAACTTTTCTAACGGGAATTTCCAATCGATCGCGCGTGTCACCACTTGTCTCTCCAGAAAAATCTGTTTTATTTAATTTACTCATAAACTTCTCCAATACCGAAAAAAAATTATTAATCAGGTGGAACACCTTAAACTGTTAGTTTGGTAACTTTCTACAAAGACGAGATTGAATTAAAGGATTGCTTAACTTTTATAGGATTATCTAACTTACTTAAATATTCCTCGGCGCCTAATTTTCCTAACCCCTGAATAAAGAACACTTTATAGCTCATACCTTCTTTTTCGGAGGAAGGAATAGTTTTAAGACGGTATCCCAGCGTAGGTAAAGAGCCGGGGAATCTCTCCAATTTATCGTTGTGGGTCTTATCGTCTCGATAAAAAACGGTCACATCAGTATATTCATCAGGGTTGTAATCAAGCCTGGAGCTTACGTCAAACTGACCTATAATATTGAAATCCTTTTTGTTACTCAGCCAAATCCAACTAACATCGTCATCAACAGGCGTTTCATTCAGCGCTAACTCCTGTTCATCCATCACTCCATCAACAATAAACCCTTGATCACCAGAAACCGATGTTTTTACAAACCCCCCGTACAGTTCGTTCCCATCTATACCAATTAACACTTGCGGATCCTTTATCAACTTCGCGTACTTCGCGGGTGCATTTATATTTACGTACATCCTGGCGGAATAACTGTCGATATGTAATTGAGCATGCGCTCTAATTAATGGAATTTTCGCTACGACCGCCCTGAACTGCGCATCAAGTGTCAGCCTTACTGGTCCTTCGTAAACATTCTTCAGTTTTGCTTGTAAGTTTTTGTTATTCAGCCTGATGGGAATCTTCAGGAAACTTCCACTTATGCGAACGATTAAAGTATCCATGAAAGATTTCTCTGAATACCTATCACCCTCTTTGGCGAAAACATCTCCCCAATCTAAGAGGTCTTTAGGGTTCATATAAACCATTGCCTCGGGCATGTTTATCAATCCTGTCTCGGAATTATAATTTACATATCGAATAGAGCTACGAGCTGGGCTTTTAACTAAATATACATAGCCAGTAAAATCTCTGTCTTTTATCTCGAGCGGAGTTAAAACATCCAAACCATTTAGCTGATTTTCACTCGCTTTTTCCCCTGTATCCTTCAGCATCATTACCAGCAAATCCTGCTGTCCAAACACACCAACGCGTTTTTTATCTACACCTTTAACTTTACCCTGAAAAAGAAATCCGTTTTCATCATACTGCTCAAATTGAAACGGGATAGGTTGTAGCTTCTCATTTTTATAGGCAAAAACACTCCATTCCTGAAACGGTTTACCAACCAGGTCAGGCAGAGCAGTTGCATTTATTTCTACTACCTTATGAAGCTGCGGCTTATCTAAATCAATGGTTGCCTGGGAGCTCGCAAATGAAACATTGACCAGAAAGGTTGAAGTAAAAAGAAATATTAAAACTATGTTCTTCATATTGGTTTCCTTTAATTTAAATGGTGAACAGGCGCTAGTTGACATTTTTTGTTTATGCCACCGCTTCCTCGGAGTATCTTCCCAGAAACCTCTTAATTAGACTTGCACGCACCCGGTACGACTTTACTTCCATAGCATGAGGTGCTGACTTGGGTACTTGATTAACCTTCTTCATATAATTTTCGAAGTACTCACGCCTCATCGGCAACTTCATCCCAACCCTTACAAAGGGAAGGAAACCTGGCACCAGATAAACCATGCGGGCAGCAATAAAAGCAGGCAATAGAGCTTTTTGGCCCACCAAGCGTATATCACTCATTAAGGAACCCTCGACTGGATTTTCTTTTCTCTCCTGATTACGCTCATATCGATTTTCAATTAACCAATAATCCATTGCCAAATGTCGAGACTCATCTTTATCAATTTTCGCCCAAACTTTTTTCTGTAGCTTATCGTTCGTCATATCTTTAAGAACGGGTAAAACCACTGAGTCCAGACCAAACTCAAAGAACATAATGGAGGAACAATTTACATTATGAATCCAACGACCGATCTCTTTCTCTAGAAGTGACTCCAAGTCTTTTTGCAACAACTTAAACGACCGCCTTGCAGTCCAGGGCAGATCTTTCCATTCGTAGCCAAGCCGTTTCGCCATCGCTAACTCTGCGTCTGCGTGACGCTCCTCATCTTGAGCAAACAATTCAAACAATTCTGCGGCATCCTCATCGTTTACATTTTTTGAATGAATCCGAAATACCGAGGCACCCAGTCGTTCAATACCTGAAATATACAAAAAGGCCATGCCGAGTAACTCTTTTGACCTTTTGTCGAGATCTTTAGATAAGGGTTCATCCCACTCAAAGTCATCAACAGACCAGGTCGACCGTTTAGCAAGCTTAAGAATATTTTTAACGTCAGTTTTCTTCATGATTTATCTTCTTGTACATCCGTTTAAATTAGCCCTCTTAATAGGGTACGGACTCCATCGCGCTTACCAAATTTTTGGTATCGGAATAAGCTTTCTTCCACTGATGAAAATTTGGAGGATATCCAGTCTGCCAGGGATGAAAACCAGGATCGAAATACCGAAGAACAGGGATTAAGGTATTGCTAAACAACCCCCTTCTTCCAAACATCGCAGACATTCCTTTTTTAAGCTCTTTAAAATTAAGTTCCCCATCAAAGTGCATTATGACAAACACTCCTCCTGTTAAAGGAATCAAAGCCAAGGGGTAAAGAAGCAACATGGCTAATGCGCGAGTAAAGTACCCACCCCCCGCTGCTTCTTGGTAAACATCCCAGGCGACTGCCT
Organism: Pseudomonadales bacterium; assembly: GCA_040235395.1. GTDB lineage: Bacteria > Pseudomonadota > Gammaproteobacteria > Pseudomonadales > JBECKS01 > JBECKS01. The sequence goes on from JBECKS010000172.1 coordinate 10,314, forward strand.
TGTGCTCAACCTCTTCTATACCATGCCACATATAAAACGCACGCATGGTGGGATGGGCATTCTGCAATAGGTTATCCTCATGCCCCATAATGTATTCACCCAGCGATGCTGTCAGGTGCTCGGCCGCCACCGTCGCAGCAAGTTGAAACTTCTTCGGCGCATATTTTTGGAATAGTTTTAAACCTTTCCTGATTCGCTTAATAGACCCTTGCACAGGCACACCCTGCCTAATCATAAGGTCCGCGAAATCTGAATGGGCTTTTCCGTGCTGGCCTTCCTGGTATATGAACTGCTTTACCTGCTCCTTAAGCTCAGGGTCGGTGACTTTATCTGCATAATTTCTTACTGACTGAATAAACATTCTTTCCCCATCAGGGAAAGTGAGCTGCATGGCATCGAACATTCTCGTAGCGAAAACTTCACCCTGCCAATAACGAGGTATTTCATCATTGAAATCAAAATCGGCATCTCTGGGAACCACTGTGTGCCCCTCAGGTGTCTTTTGAACACTTTCTTCGTTAGTACGCGTATCCATTTTGCCCTCCAGCTATAAGCAAGATGTTACCAATAGTTTGAGCCAGTATACTTCTACTATCCTACATTGTATAGTGTTTACTATACTTATAATAAAGATTCTTTTTCAGAGCGTTATATGTCTGAACAAAACATACCGGGTTCCCTGCCACAAGAATTCAAACTTGAAGAGCTTTCAAAGGCAGCCAAGGTTGCCAAAAAAACTATCCATTATTATTTGAATAAGGGGCTCCTTCCTCCGGCGAAACGTGTCCACGCCCGTTTATCGCTATATAACGAGAACCACCTCCATCTTCTAAAGCTCATCCAAGGCTTCAAAGATGAAGCAGACCTACCTCTATCGATTATCAAAAACATCTTTGTAAAAAGGGATTTTATCGCTACCGATATTGAGGAAAATGATTTCAAACTTGTATTAGATGAAAGCAGTTCCGCCCAAACAATTCTTGGTTATATTGACCAAACTTCTAACGATTCCTCAACCAGCCATGTGCCTTCACAAACATTCTTAAAAGAACTACAGGATTTGGGTCTAATCGAAAGAGGTTTCTCGAGAACCGATAAACGGGAGCAATCACTGCTAAAGACATTAGCGAGACTCGATGAATTAAACATTCCGCTGGAAATGCTCCTTAACCTCGAAGAAGGCCTGCAACAAATCATCTC
>JBECKS010000178.1:0-59229 GCA_040235395.1 Pseudomonadales bacterium
CTGGTGATTTGCGATCTCTGTCATCACGAACAGAGCTGGGCAAAAGAGGCCTGCGGTGATTTATGGCTAGGCTTTGAAGAAAGTGAACTGATTGGCTGGGCAAAACAGGCTGGTCTTAAACATTTGCAAAGTAGTTTTTTACCCTTGCGAAACGGTTTCCAGATACTTTTCTGTAGTTTTCAACAAAATAATCCTATTTAAATTTACTTTAACTTTTACGAGAAAAATCATGAGCGAATATTCCATCTTTACTTCCGAATCCGTGTCTGAAGGACATCCAGATAAAATGGCTGACCAGATTTCAGATGCTGTTGTTGATGCCATCATGCGTGATGATCCGCACGCACGTATCGCCGTTGAAACATTGGTGAAAACGGGTATGGCTGTGATTGCTGGTGAAGTACGCACCTCTACTTACGTTGACCTGGAAGATATTGTTCGCGATGTCATTTGCGAGATTGGTTACGATTCTTCTGACATTGGTTTTGATGGCAATACCTGTGCGGTATTGAATGCCATCGGAAAACAATCAGGTGATATTGCACAGGGTGTTGATGAAGGTGAGAAAAAAGAATTAGGTGCTGGCGATCAGGGTTTGATGTTTGGTTATGCAACTAATGAGACCAAAACACTCATGCCTGCTGCCATTTACTATTCACATCGTTTAGTTGAAAAACAGGCGCAACTTCGTAAGAACAAAAAACTTCCATGGCTTCGCCCTGATGCAAAAAGCCAGGTGACATTACGTTATGAAAATGGCAAACCCGTTGCTGTTGAAGCCGTTGTGCTTTCTACACAGCATGCACCCGATATTTCACAGAAAAAATTAAAGGAAGCAGTATTAGAAGAAATCATTAAGCCCGTATTACCAAAAGAATGGTTACACAAAAAAACCAAATTCCACATTAACCCAACAGGAAAGTTTGTGATTGGTGGCCCAATGGGTGATTGTGGATTAACCGGAAGAAAAATCATTGTGGATACTTACGGTGGTGCAGCGCGTCACGGTGGCGGTGCTTTTTCTGGCAAAGACTGTACTAAAGTGGATCGCTCTGCTGCCTATGCAGCACGTTACGTTGCCAAGAACATTGTAGCGGCAAAACTAGCCTCACGTTGTGAAGTTCAGGTGTCTTATGCCATTGGTGTTGCTGAACCCACTTCCATTTCCATCAACACCTTTGGAACGGGCAAAGTGAGTGATGAAAAAATTTCCCAATTAGTAAGCAAGCATTTTGATTTGCGCCCTCGCGGCATTATTGAAATGCTGGATTTACGTCGTCCTATTTATCAAAAAACGGCTGCCTATGGTCACTTCGGACGCAACGATAAGGATTTCACCTGGGAAGCTACCGATAAAGCAGCTGCACTTAAAGCAGATGCCGGGCTTTAACATATTTTTTAACGAACACTTAACAAGAGAACATTATGAACGCTAAAGCAAAAAAGTTTACTGATTATAAAATTGCCGATATCAAGCTCGCCGAGTGGGGCCGCAAGGAAATTACTATTGCTGAATCTGAAATGCCTGCACTGATGGCGCTTCGCAAAAAATATAAAAAAGAACAACCCCTGAAAGGCGCGCGAATCATGGGCTGTATTCACATGACCATTCAAACAGCAGTATTGATTGAAACACTTGTGGATTTAGGCGCTGAAGTACGTTGGTCTTCCTGTAATATTTTTTCAACTCAGGATCATGCAGCAGCAGCCATTGCGGCTGTCGGCATTCCTGTATTTGCATGGAAGGGAGAAACCGAAGAGGAATTTTTGTGGTGTATTGAACAAACCATCCTAGACAAAAAAGACAGTAAAAAGGTCTGGAGTGCCAACATGATTCTCGATGACGGTGGCGACTTAACGGAAATGGTTCATAAAAAATACCCAGCGATGCTCGACAAGATTCACGGTATTTCTGAAGAAACCACCACCGGAGTTCATCGTTTAATGGAAATGCTTGAACAAGGCACATTGAAAGTTCCATGCATCAACGTAAATGATTCTGTAACCAAATCTAAAAACGATAATAAATATGGTTGCCGACACTCTCTGAATGATGCTGTGAAGCGCGCTACCGATCATTTACTTTCTGGCAAAAAAGCGCTGGTTATTGGTTATGGCGATGTGGGTAAAGGCTCAGCTCAATCACTTCGCCAGGAAGGCATGGTGGTTAAAATCTCTGAAATTGATCCTATATGCGCAATGCAAGCCTGTATGGATGGTTATGAAGTGGTATCGCCTTACTTAAATGGCGACAACACGGGTAAATTAAATTCCATCAACAAGGAATTGCTAGCCAATACTGATTTACTGGTAACCACCACAGGTAATACCAATGTGTGTGATGCCAACATGTTACAAAGTCTGAAATCGGGTGCAGTAGTGTGCAACATTGGCCATTTTGATAATGAAATCGATACTGCATATATGAGAAAGAATTGGGAATGGCTAGAAGTTAAACCGCAAGTTCATCAGGTTTTCAGAAATAAAAAGAAAAATGATTTCCTGATTCTGTTATCTGAAGGTCGTTTAGTGAATTTAGGAAATGCTACGGGTCACCCTTCACGTATTATGGATGGCTCTTTTGCTAACCAAGTACTTGCGCAAATGTATTTATGGGAAAGAAAGTTTGCAGATTTAATGGAAGGCGAAAAGAAAGATTCGCTCTACGTTAAAGTGCTACCCAAAAAACTGGATGAAGAAGTAGCTGCTGAAATGGTGAAGGGTTTTGGCGGAGTATTAACCAAACTCACTTCTCAACAAGCAAAATACATTAATGTGAAAGTGGACGGACCTTACAAACCTGAAAGTTACAAATACTAAGGCACGATTGCTATTTTATCCTCTGTTTTTGTTAAAAGCGTACTCGATTAGTCGTTTATTACTTATAAACTCCTTCTCTGTGTGCGCCTTTGCCTCAACAGATAATAAAATTTAAGCTCGTGCTAATGTTTTAAATTAATGCTATTGAAATTAACTTTAATTTTTTAGAAGTTAACTTATGAAAACAAATATCAGTTTTGAATTTTTTCCACCAAAAACCGATAAAGGTCGAGAAAACCTGAAGCCGGTTTATGAAAAACTTGCCACAAGGTCTCCAGAATATTTTTCGGTGACCTATGGCGCAGGTGGTTCAACTAAAGACAGAACCATGGAAACGGTGCTGGAGTTAAATGCAGCAGGGCTTGCCGTTGCTCCTCATCTTTCTTTTGGTATTGATGGTGAAGAGGAAATTGAAAAGCTATTAGTGACTTATAAAGAAAAAGGCATTAATCGACTGGTTGCGTTGCGTGGCGATATTCCTGAGCATCTTAATCGTTCAGATTATAAATATTTTGCCGGTGACCTTATTGAATTTATTCGTGATAAAACCGGTGATCATTTTCACATTGAAGTGGCTTGCTACCCTGAAATTCATCCTGAATCCACTTCCTTTGAAAGTGATTTGAAGTTTTTTAAACAGAAAATAGATCGTGGTGCCAACAGCGCTATCACACAATATTTTTATAATTCTGATAGTTATTTTTATTATGTCGATGCCTGTCAAAAGGCCGGCATCGATATTCCTATTGTTCCTGGCATCATGCCCATCACCAATTATGAAAACCTTGTTCGTTTCTCTGATGCCTGTGGTGCAGAAATTCCTCGATGGATACGTAAACGCCTTGAGGCTTTTGGTGATGATATAGACGGCATAAAGGAATTTGGTGCTGATGCTGTAAGTCGTTTGTGCCAACGCTTACTAGATGGTGGCGCTCCAGGTTTACACTTCTATACCATGAATCAAAGCAAGGCTACGCTGGATATTCTGGATAGACTGAAATAATCTAGGTAAGAATAGCTAGCTGCGTTGCCTTAACTTCGTTGAAAATGATCTCAAAATGCTCATTTACTTCGTGTAAACTCCGCTTCTTCGACCATTTTCGCCTTGTTAAGCCTGCCTCGCTAACCCTATTCTTATCTGTGAAATTCCTTTTTATTTTTATTTGAAATTAGCTCTATGCGCATACCTCGTATTTATCAGGATAGCTCTCTTGAAGTGAAGCAAAGCCTTCAGCTCGATGAGCGCGCATGCAAACATCTTATTCAGGTATTACGTTTTGAAAAAGACAGGGAAATCATTCTGTTTAACGGCTTGGGCGGTGAATATCGTGCTCGCCTTTCTTCTGTTTCAAAACGAGAAGCTCATGTTGATATTCTTGAGTTCATCAATATTGACAGGGAATCATCTTTCAAAATTCATCTAGCGCAATGTGTATCAAAAGGTGATCGCTTCGAATTTGCCTTGCAAAAAGCGGTTGAACTGGGCGTTTCAAGCATTACGCCTGTCTTCAGTAAACGCTCTCAACTTAAAATCAATCATGAACGTAAGGACAAGAAATTTACGCACTGGAATAAAATCATGTTAAGTGCCAGTGAACAGTCTGGTAGAACCCAGCTTACCCACTTAAATGACCCTGTAAATTTTTATGAGTTCATCGCGCTGGAGCATCAAGGAAGCAAAATGATATTGCACCCCGAGGCTGAAACGCCCATTTCCAGTATTTCTGCTAGTGGTGAATACACTTTATTAATTGGGCCCGAAGGTGGATTTGAAGACGAGGAAATTACACTGGCTGAAAAGTCTGGCTATAAAACCTTAAGGCTTGGAAAACAGGTTCTTCGAACAGAAACAGCACCACTTGCCGCCATCGCTGCTCTGAATTTTCTTGAAAAGGAATTTTAGGATTTTATAGGTTGGCAGTTGAAAGCAGTTTTTCAATGGCTTCAAGGTTGGGAATAATACAAGACTCACCATTTATCTGAACACGCATTTTTTCAAAGGCATTCTTGATAGCTTCATCTTCAGAAATTTCAGGCTCAACCACCCTCACTAATCGCGGAATTCCGCTAATCGTTACGCCATAAAAGCGTTTGTCATAATTTTCACTGATTGTGTTAAAGATCGCGATTCGCTTTCCCTGTGGTATTTCGCCTTCTAATTCACCAATTAATTTCTCAAAAGAAAAACAAGGCAGGGTCAAATCTCGCCACAACACGTCGCCTACCACCCACTCTGGCGCACCGTCGTGAGTTTGAGTGGTTGCGTAAGGAACAATCTCTGCAACACAGGAGTTAGGAACAAGAATATTTCGACCTTCGAGGGGAACTATCAAACTTGCGACTTGATCTGGCATTGCTGACATAATTTTCTCTCTTTTCTCTCTTTTCTCTCAATATACCTTTATATCTTCACTACGCGTTTTCTTTCAGGTATTGCATAAGTTTAGCAGCTAATTGTTGCGGTGAACCATTATAAGTCACATGGCCACTTTCTCGACAGGAGTCTGGTTGTGAACTGTTTGCACAGGTTTCAGCTGTCTGTGCCCAGATTGTTCCACCCACCGACGACATATGCTCTGCTGCTGCCTTACTATCATCTCCCATACCACTAAAAATGATGGCGCCACTTCGTGGCCCGTACTGCTCTGCCACAATTCTCATCACCTGATTGATGGATGGACTGTAAATACCTTCCCAATCTTCTTCTGTTCGACACACATGCCGGGTCACATCCAGTCGAATGGCATTGTTAGCTGGCGCAATAAGTATCTGCCCGTGCTTTAACTGAATGCGATCAAACTCTTTTATTAATTCAAAATGATTGTTTCGTCCTAATACCTGACCTAGCAAAGCCTGAAAGCCTTCATCAATATGTTGAGCCAGAATAAACGCAATCGGCAAATCGGGTTCCAGAGCATCTAGAAATAGTTTTACTGCAGCAGGACCACCAAGTGAAGCGCCCAATACCCAAACTCTCTGTGCCAAAGGCCCTGTGCTGGCAACTTTTGGCGGGGCATCTTTTTCAATGGGTTTCGCTTGATCATTAACAATGCTTTTCAGATTTGCCTGAATTTGCTCGAACCTTGCCTGAACAACACTTTCCGGTACTTCAAGAGAACCCAGATCCATCAGGTTTGAAATCTTGTTCAATAAACGCTTTTGCCAACGTGGATATTTACCGCTGTAAGTAGGCGGTGCATTTCCATCACTAAACATCAAGGTTGCTGGAGACTCTTCAATAATACGGTCGATGAAATCATCCCATTTGTTCTGCTCAACCAGGTCGATAATCCATAACTGAATATCTTCCGATGCAAAAAGTGATTCATCAAAATGGCCAGGCGTTGCTGTTTTATGAACCCTGAACCCTAAAGCGAGCAATGCGCTTTTTATAATATGCAGCTGCTCATTTTTATCTGTAATGATACCAATACGAATTTTCGACAAGTCTGCAGCCATAATATCAGTCGCTATATCTAGACCTTGGCCCCTTGCGTTTCAGTAATAAGCTCCTCTATGGTTTGTAGTAACTGGTTTTCCTGGAAAGGCTTACCCATGTAACGGTTTACACCAATATCCATTGCACGTTGTTTATGTTTTTCACCCGTTCTTGATGTAATCATGATAATTGGCAAATCCTGTAAGCGTTCATCGTGACGAACGAGGGTGGCTACTTCAAATCCATCCATGCGTGGCATTTCAATATCAAGCAGCATCACATCTGGTTTCACATCCTGTAATTGTGTAATGGCATCCACACCATCTTTTGCCAACACAACCTCCATGCCGTTTCTTTCCAGCAAACGCGAGGTAACTTTTCGCACCGTAACTGAATCGTCCACCACCATAACCATGGTAGGTCGATCTTCTTTTCTTGCTTCGATTGCGCCTGCCTGAACATCTTCGCTTTGTTTCTGCGCAATAGCTCCACGAATCATCGAGTGAATATCAAGAATGATAACCACACTACCATCACCAAGAATGGTAGCACCTGATAAACCCGCTACCGTGCTTAACTGAGGCCCAACCGATTTCACCACAATCTCACGGCTACCCAGAAGTGAATCAACCTGCATTGCCACTGCATGATCGCTACTTTGTACCAGTAGAACCGGTAATGGTCTTGATTGGCCAATCAAATGCGGTTTTTCGTTTCCATGCATGTAGGCACCAAGGTATTGCAACTGATAATCCACACCTGCGTAATTGAAAATAGATTCTTCCTCTTCGTAATAAGCTTCCAGTTCATAAGGAGAAACCCGCACCACACCTTCGATGCTTGTTAAAGGAATTGCGAAAAGCGCTTCACCAATACTCACCATCAAGGCTCTATTCACGGCTACAGTAAATGGTAGTCGAACTGTAAAGGTCGTTCCTGTGCCCGTAACGGAATGCGTTTCAATACTTCCATTTAAGGCTTTAATTTCACTAGCTACAACGTCCATGCCCACACCACGCCCAGCTACCTGACTGACTTCTGATGCGGTACTGAAACCTGGATTAAAAATAAATTCTACAATCTCATCGTCAGGTAAATCTGCTTTAGGATCTAGAAGACCGTTCTCGATGGCTTTCTTGCGCACCGCTGCAACGTTAACGCCAGCACCATCATCTTTCACCTTGATGAACATGTTAGAACCTTCACGACCGATATCAATCGAGATGGTTCCATTCTTCGGTTTACCAGCATTTTTTCTGCCGTCTGGACTTTCAATACCGTGTGCAATTGAGTTCCTTAACATATGCTCAATTGGCGAAATCATTTTTTCGAGAACCGCTCTATCCAACTCACCCTCAGCGTTTAACAACTCAAGATCCACCGGCTTCTTAAGTTCGTTACCCACCTGACGCACAATACGTCGCAATCTGGGAAGAATTCGAGAGAAAGGTACCATGCGTGAACGCATCAGGCCTTCCTGTAACTCTGTATTGACTCGCGCCTGTTGAATCAACAAGGTTTCAGCATCACGGGTTTTGAAAATCAAGGTGTCTTTCAAGTCAATCAAGTCAGATGCAGATTCGGAAAGCGAACGTGACAACTGGTCAATCGCAGAATATTTATCCATTTCCAGCGGATCAAAATCATCGTCCTCTTCCATGGCTTCTATCGCTGCCATTTCTTCTTCGCTCGGTCCTTCTTTTTCATAACGTGAAACGATTTGTGCTTCAGTTTCCAGATGCAAACGCCTGAGCTGTTCCTGCAAACGTTCAATTGTGTCTGTCATCTCATCAATGGTGAAGGCAAAGTCGCTTAACTGCACTTCTAAACGACCGCGGTTAATACTGGTTTCACCTGCAAGGTTAACGAGATTCTCTAACAGGTCTGCAGAAATCTTGATGCTTTCCTGTTCTTTCTGTTTGTTATCATCAGTTGACTTAGCGGCGGCTTTTTTCTCTGGCGCTTTTTTCGCAACGGCTGCAGGTTTGCTTTCTTTCTGTTTAGTCTGTGCAGGTTTCTCTTTCGCGAGTAAGTCTATGAAATCCTTAATCTGCGTAAAGCTTTCTGCTAATTCCTGCTGATCAAAACCTTTCTTAATTTGCGCATCTACTTTTTTGGCAAAACTATCGCAATAGCTTCCTAAAGATTTAAAGCCAGAAAGTTTCGCGCCACCGCTAAGGGTTGCAAGTGCTTCTTTAACATTAGCGGCATCTTTCTTATCAGAGCTTGATGCAAGCGTTAATAAAGCTTTATCAAGTTGATCCAGCATTTCAACGCCATCATTCAGGAAGAGCTCAATCACGTCAGGTGCAATGTCTGCTTCCAGCTTAATGGCTTCACTTGTAGATTTTTTCTCTGCTTTTGCAGGTACCTGTTCGCCCAATCTACCTTGCAAGGCAAGTTTCAATTGTTCAACAAGATCTTCAGCGGCCTCACACTGATTATTTTCCTTCAAGCTCGTGACCATTTCATTCAAACGGTCATGACAAACTAACAATAAATTAATCAGGGCTTCTGACTTATCAACAGTACCGCCAACGATACCCTCATAAATATTTTCCATTTCATGGGCAAAGTCGCCAATTTCTGAAATCTGCGCCATGCGAGCGCCACCTTTCAGGGTATGCAACTCGCGCTGTAACTGTTCCACCAATCCTTGATTGCTGGTATCTGCGCGCCATTCTTCAAGCGCGTTAGAACTGCTTTCAATAATTTCTTCCGCTTCTTCAAGGAAAATCTCTACCAGCTCAAGCTCAACATCCAGTTCTGAATCATCTCCGGCATCAAGCAAACGTTTCGCTTCTTCTGCCGATAATTCTTCACTAACCTCTTCATCATCACTTTCAGACAAGTCTGAATCTGTTGAAATCGCTTCTAGCTCTACAAGGTCTTCCTGAACTTCTATCACTTCTTGCGGTTCGGGTTCTTGCGTTACTTCTGGTACTTCAGCTATCTCTTCAACCTGTTCAACAGTTTCCTCAACATCAGCAACATCAAGCGATGACGTTATTGACTTGCCGCTAACAAGAAGACTGATTTCATTCAACAAATCATCTGCACGATAACAATTTCCCTGGTCGCGAATGTCAGAGAACATTTCACTGATACGATCATGGCAACGGAACAGTAAATTAAATAATTCTGGAGTGGTTGATATCTGACCGCTACCAACACCTTCATAAATATTTTCCAATTCATGGCCCAGATCGCCAATGGATGCAAACTCGGCCATACGTGCACCACCTTTTAAGGTGTGTAGGTCACGTTGTAATTCAGCAACGATAGAAAAATCACTTGGGCTGTCTTGCCATTGTTCAAGCAGGTTGGCACTGTTTTCAATTAACTCTTCTGCTTCTTCAAGGAAGATGCCAACAATCTCTTCATCACGCTCGATGTCATCATCCATGCGCAATTCAATTTCAGCTGCTGCGACTGGCTCTGGCTCTGGCTCTGGCTCTGGCTCTGGAAGCGTAGCTTCAATCGTTTCCTCTGCAACTTCAGGTGTCTCTTCCTCATCCACTTGTGCAAGTGGCGGTGCATCAAAAGCCTCTTCAACTTCTATCGGTTCAAGCAATTCCGCTGTTTCAACTTCATCATCCTGAACGGCTGGCAAAGGAATTTCACCAATATCTTCAACTTCTAATGATGCTTCTTCTGGAGCATCAATGTGCTCGGGCTGTTGTGGCGCTTCGACTGCAAGGTCTGGTACAGGGTAAGCACTCAAATGTTCATTCACCAAAGCTGTCAGTTTTGCTGGCGATTTGATGAATTGGCCTGCTGCCATGAAATCCACTATTTCAGCCAGTCGATTAACTGCTTTTGAAACATCCGTTACAAAGGCTTCTGGAATATTCTGTTGTTGTGCAACAAGACAGGACTGCTGAATGGCCTTCGACAAATCACCAATCTCATCCAGCTCACATTGAACGGCCAGCTCTGCAATCTGTGAACACTCATCAGCAAGTGTGTTCAGGTTTTCATGATTTGCTTTTCTTGCATCTTCATCATTGGCAGATTCAAGATATTCCGCCAGCCAGTCTTCACCATCAAAAATGGCATCAAAAGCAAAGGTAAGGAACAAATCAATCCTTTGTTGTTTACCTGCATCGCCATCTATGTCGCCGCCTTCACCTGTTAGCAAGGTTTCTGAAAGGTTCTCAAGAGTAGCTAAAGCCTCGTTAGCAATATCTTTACTTTCCTTGCTAATGGCAGGTAACTCTTCAATCACTCGATTTGTTAATAAACTCGCTTTTTCAATGATATTGATGACATCATCATTTGCTTTCTTATCAAGTAAACGTAATTCCTTAACAAAATTTTCTGCTTTGGTGACAACCGGTGCGACTGGCTGAATGTCAGCCATGTTGGCGCAACCCTTAAGCGTATGCATCACTCTTAGTACATCATCACTAATAACCCAGGGACCGCTTTTCTCTCTACATTCTGCAACAAAATTTAGTAGATTTTCGGTATGCCCAAGCGCTTCCTGACTGAAAATCTCAACGATTTCCATATCATATTCTGGCGCTTCTTCAGCTTCAGCCTCAACATCAACCGCTGGCAGCTCAGCAACCAACTCTTCCTGATCCGTTTCTTCGGAAGCTTCCTGAGTTTCAGTAACACTGGTTTCAGCAGAAACCGTATCACTTAAGCTTACGGTTTCACCGTTTGCTATACGGTTTGCTCGTTCAGAAATTTCATTAGAGCGTGGCGTTGATTCATTTCTAGCTTGTTTAAACAGTTCCAGAAGCTCAGGAACGGTATCCACGGCATCCAGTACAGTTTGTAAAAGAACATCATTAACCTTGATGGTGTTATCAATAACACGGTTTAGCATGTTCTCAACACACCAAGCCATTTCACCCATTTCAGTTGCGCCCACCATGCGACCACTACCTTTTAAGGTATGGAATGCACGACGAACTTCGGTCATGGATTCATTATCAGATGTATTTGCTGTCCACTGTGGTAAAAACTCTTTGAGCGTTTCCTGAACATCGCCTACTTCTTCGATGAAGATTTCAATAATTTCATCATCAATAACATTGTCATCGTCATCTGAAGCTGCAGCACCGCCTGTTTCTTCGGTTTTACTTTCTACTTGGGCCTCAACTTCGGCAACAGGTTCTTCTTCGGCCTGTTCAACTGTTTCAATAGGAGCAAGAGACTCTGCTTCATCAGCTTCTTTTTCAATGGCTTCGAGTTCAGCGGTTTTTTCTTTCTCGGCAATTTCTGCTTCAGCTTTAATCTGTGCTTCATCATCACGTTCAAGAATCTCTGTTAAACCTTCTTCTTCCTCTTTATCTTCTACAACAGTAGCCGTAACAACAGTTAGTTTTTCTGCATTCTGCAAACCAAAGCCCAAGGCTTCCAGGCGTGCAGTACCTATACTTAATGCGCGCTCATCAGAACGCGAATCCGTTCTTAGTTTTTCTAAATAGTAATCAACACTGGAAAGAACATCTGCGAAGGTTTCCAGTTCTTTTTGTTCAGGAGCCTGGGTTACAGATAAAAGCTTATCGTTGACGTAGTTCGCACTTTTATCAAGAATTTCACTGGCCAATGGCAATGGAATAATTTTCAAACTACCCGAAAGTATTTTCAGGTTCTGTGTGATTTCTTCGAGTACCGCGTGATCCCATTGTGCATCTGCTGCCAGAATAGTGCCGAATAATTCCTTGACTGTTTCCAATGAAGTAACGGCTTCGTTTAGCAAGGCTCTTTGCGCAACACCCAACTGATCGCTAGAAACTTTTTCTTTGTTGCTAATTTCACCAATAAGGATTTTTCCACTCAATCCATTTTTAGCAATATCATTTAATGTCGACTCAACCGCTAACAGCTGACCAGCAACACTCATCAATTCCGATTTAACATCGTCGACTTTCCCAGCAACACAGGCACCAAGAATCTTGTACTGGGCAGCCATAATATTTCTGGCATCTTTCAAGGCGAGCACATGTAAAGCACCAGCAATGGATTTTACGATGGGGAGTAACTCTTTGAGTCGCCCATCTTCCTTGCCCTTATTTCTTACAACAAGGTCAAGCACTTCGTTTATGTTTAGCAAGTCTTCAATCAGCACATCAACAGCTGCAACAATCGCTTCATTAACCAGTCCGCGTCGTGCCTGTTGCGACTGTTCTTCCCTAACTTCTTTTGGTAATGCGCGCTCCAGTTTATAAGCTTTCTGAACATTCATGATGCGCTTTGTAGAAGCATCACTGCCTGCAACGTAGTAAAGCAGGTTTTTTGCTAACTGAACGGGCGCTTTTTCTTTCAAGACTTTTGCATTGTCATCAACCATTTCTTTAATCTGGCGATCCAAAGCAGATAGCAAACTGGTGACAGATTTACTGAATTCAATCGAGCCGTTTAATAAGCCATCAATAAGGGCGCCACCAATCCACCAGATTTGACTGATTTCACTTTTGCCTGAAAGTTTCTGAAGGTGCCCAAGAACCTTGCCCATGTAATCCAGGTTTTTTTCCATGGCCTCACCTTGCAAAACAGCGAGCAAGGATTTCTGATAGGCTTTACGGACTTTCTGCAACTCTTTCTCAAGGTCAGTGACCTTACTGTCTTCGCGTTGTGCAGCCACCTTGTTTCCTGAAGCCAGGTCCGGACTGAACATCACCGTCTCAGACATGAGCGATTCACCACGCGTTGAACGTAAATCATTCAACATGGGTAAAAGCACAACGGGTGAATCTTTACTACCTGAAGTAAGGTTGTCGAGATAAGTTGGCAATTGCAGGAAGGCCTGCATGAGCACTTCCTGTGCTTCACTGACTTTTGGTACTTTTTTATCAGCAATGCTTTGTGCCAATGCTTCCATTTCAGATGCAAACAGTGTTGCACCTTCCAGCTCCACCATTTTCAAGGTGCCCCACACCTGATGAAGGTGAGTAATGCAGAATTGCATTTTGGTGGAGTCCTTCGGATTTGCTACATAAGCTTCTAAGGCATGTTGCGCTTGACGCAGCGAGTCGCTTATTTCTCCTTTCACCCATTCAAGGGCAGAAAAATCAGTTTGTTCGCTCATGCTATGGTTCCTGAGAACAATGTTCTCTTTCTAGTTATTCTTATATGTTTCTGGTAAACGCTAATACATCAGGCGCTTTAACCCGTTTCATACCTGCCGGACACCAATCAGTAATATCACCCAAACCCAGCACCATCAAACCACCTGGTTCTATGCTTTCCGCAAGGCTTTGAACAATTTCATGCTTTCTTTCTTTCTGGAAATAAATCAGAACATTCTGACAGAAAAGAACGTCTACTTTGTCTATTGGCGCATCACTCAAATCTAACAAGTTGACACGTGCGAAACATATTTTATCTTTATTATGTTGCTTTACTTGAAAACGATCTTTTTCTACTTCATCAAACATCATGCTCATTTGCGCTTCAGTTAAACCCGCGAGTCGCTTTGAGGAATATTTCCCCGCTCTGGCTGTCGCTAAAGACGGCAAACTAATGTCAGTAGCCATAATTCCATAAAACAATTCGATGTTAAGCTCGCTAATCAACTCTTCAATTAAAATTGCCAGTGAATAGGGCTCTTCTCCCGTTGAACAGCCAACACTCCATATGCTGATAGATCGTTTTTCCTTGGCTCGATTAAGCATTAAACGTTTAAGATAATTTCTTACCAGATTAAAAGACTCTGGATGTCTGAAGAAATGTGTTTCATGAACAGTAAGACGATCAATTAGCACGGCCCATTCAACTTTGCCCGACATGCCTGATGAAAGCTGTTGAAAATAATCATCGTAGCTTGGGCAATCAATCTCACGCATACGAATTGATAAGCTGCTTTGTAGAAATGTCTTACGGTGATCAGGTAGTAGCATGCCTGTCTTTTCTTCAACCAGCACTTTCCATTGCTGGAAATCGCTCTCGCTCATTTCCTGAGATGATTGAAGTGACCATTTTTTCATGTTTGCTAAATTCACCCGTCACACCTATAACAAGTTAGTGACATCAGAAAAGACATAATGTCGATTCGTGAATTGCTACGACTAACCTGGAAGTTTGAAACCCGCAACAGAGCTGCGCATTTGAGCAGCAAGTTCTGCCAGGTTTCCAATTGATTTCGCAGTTGCTGATGTACCTGCAGATGTCTGCGAGGTAATTTCCTGAATCACGTTCATCGTGTTGGAAATATGACCCGCTGACGCTGCCTGCTGTCTTGCTGCGTTAGAAATGTTCTGAATCAGATCCGCAAGAGTTGTTGATACGTTTTCGATTTCTTCCAGAGACACACCCGCGTCCTCTGCAAGCCTTGCTCCTTTTACCACCTCTGTTGTGGTGTTCTCCATGGAGATTACCGCTTCGTTGGTATCCGTTTGAATCGTTTTTACCAGCGCCTCAATCTGTTTCGTTGCCGCCGATGCACGTTCCGCAAGTCGCTGAACCTCGTCCGCAACCACCGCGAAACCACGTCCCGCGTCTCCAGCCATTGACGCCTGAATCGCTGCGTTAAGTGCCAGAATGTTCGTTTGGTCCGCAATATCGTTAATCAAGGATACGATATCTCCAATCTCCTGAGATGATTCACCCAATCGCTTAATACGCTTGGAAGTATCCTGAATCTGCTCACGAATAGTATCCATACCTTTGATTGTATTCTGTACCACTTCCGCGCCCTTGTTGGCGATTTCCACCGAGCGCTGCGCTACCTGAGATGACTCTGCTGCGTTCGCAGATACCTGGTCAATGGACACCGCCATTTCGTTTACCGCCGCTGATGCTCCCGCAATTTCCTGCGCCTGGTGCTCAGACGCTTCAGCAAGATGCATCGCCGTTGCCTGCGTTTCCTGTGCCGCTGAAGACACTTCTACCGCACTTTGATTAATTGACGATACCAGTTCACGCATCTGGTCAATGGAGTAGTTAATTGAGTCTGCAATCGCTCCAGTAAAATCTTCCGTTACCGTTGCCTGCACAGTGAGGTCACCATCCGCCAAATCACCCAACTCATCAAGCAAACGCATAATCGCCTGCTGGTTATGAACGTTTTCTTCTTCTACAAACACTCGTCGATTTTTTGCATCAAGAATATATAAGAAACCAAATGCACCACCGCTAATTACTGTTAACACAATTAAAATAATTCCAAGTGGCGAAGAAGGAATAAAGGTAGCTGTGGTTTTTGTAACCAGGTTAGTGTTCAAGTTTGTGCTCTCTTCTAACAACCGCTGAGAACTTTTGAAAATCTGAGATGCCGCCACACCCACCGCAGCGATTTGATCTGAATTTTCAAGTGCAAGATCGAGATTCTCTTTGATTGCAGAAAAACTTTTTTCAACTTTTACTAATTGCACTCTGGCTTGCGGGTCAGAAACCCTATCAATACCAATTCCACTGTCACCACGAATAAAACCAGCATTGACTCTAGCAAAACGGGCAATATCACTTTGAAGTTGATTAACAACTTCAACCGCATTGCTTGTTCCAGACAGTACATTGGTAGACCCCGCCGCAATACGCTCAGCACGCCAGATTTGCTTTTGTGCCTCGGCAACCTGAGAAGGCGATGAACCACTCTTGATGAGCTCACTAACAATGACATCATAGGCACCTTGGTATTCTGGCAAACTTGCCTTGAATGCATCAGAAGCCTCACGAAATTCGATAACTGCATCTTCGTTATCAATAATCGACTTAACGAGTTTTTCAACATCTGTCCAAGCAACATGAAGGTTTGTTAAATCTGTCGCCGAAAAAACCGAGGAACCACCATCACCATTTTTTAGAAGATCAAAACGTGTCGTAAAACCTTTTTTGTTTGACTCTAAAGAGGAAAACGCCGCTTCATTACCTTGCGCTGATTCTGAAGCATTCTTTGCTATACCCTGAGCGAGCACCCTAAGCTCTAAGGTATGCAAACCATATTTGGCATTTTTTTCATTCACTGTGCTTAGCCAAATGAAATTCAAAACTGTCAAAGTGAAGAACAATACTAGTAGGATTAAGGCGTAATTCGCTCTCTTGTTAAAAACACCTTTCAGATATTCTAGAAACTCATTCATGCTCTGGCTCCTGGCCTAATCTTTATTATTTTTACCAATCTATATTTTTACGGATTTATACAGAGGCATGTAGAAACTGCGGATCTTCCGCAAGTTCGAACAACTTGAATACATGCCATGCTTGTTCATCTTTCTGATAAGCACCTTCCAGGAAGGGGTCTACCAGCTCACCACAACTTTCAGCATCACCTGAAAAACTATCTGCTTCAAAATGCTGCATGCCAAATACTTCATCTACCAGTAAACCGCTATACATATCGCCCTTATCAACAACAATAACGCGTCGACTGGTTTCCCTTTCCTTTCTAGCAGTTTGCAGGAAACTACTCAGGTCCATGATGGGTAATAAACGCCCCCTAACATTTGCAATGCCTTTCACCCAAGACTTCACGCCGGGAACCAAGGTGAAGGACGGCACTTCTATCACCTCAGATACTTCATGAATGGGTGCAACATATCGGGTCTCACCCATTCGAAAACCGATGCCACTCCAAGTCGACCGCAACTGCTTGTTAGCAGGAAGTGCAGCCGCATTTCGTTTGCTTGAATTATCGAGCTCTACCAATATGGAGTAGGCTTGTGCACTCATGATTTCTTTGTTTTATTTTTTATTATCAGTTTTGTTGCGTTTTATATCTTCTCTCAAGATGCTTTTGCATGTTGCTTGATTGCGCCAAGCAGCTCTTCTTTACTAAAAGGTTTTGTTAAATATTCATCAGAACCGACGATACGACCTTTGGCCTTATCAAATAAACCATCCTTACTGGAAAGCATGATTACCGGTGTTTCTTTGAAGGTGCTGTTGTTCTTAATCAACGCACAGGCCTGATAACCATCAAGGCGAGGCATCATGATATCGATGAAAATGATATCTGGTTTGGTGTCAGCAATCTTAGCCAACGCGTCAAAACCATCCACAGCGGTTATCACTTCACAACCCGCTTTTTTCAACAATGTTTCAGCCGTTCGACGAATAGTCTTACTATCGTCGATGATCATCACTTTTAGGTTTTCGAAATTGTCATCCATCGGAATGCCTTAGCTTAAGATGTTAGTGGAACTTTATTGTTATTGTTTTCACTACCTGAATACGTCCTTCCCCCCGACCTTGTTTAGATCAAAAACCAGAGACTTCACCGCACTCTTCTTCACCGCACTCTTCATCGGATTATCGGAGTCATCTAAATCAGAAGCGGCTATCCACTCTGGTTTTTATCAGGGAAAGCTAGCTCAAAATTGCCTGAGCCAACGGAGCTATTTCGTGTTCATAAAACAGCTTTTTCCATGTCCAAGGTTTTTTAACATAAATTTCAAGTTAATCCAATAAGTCTTTGGAATTTATGCTACTTTTCGTTTTTGAGAAGGCGCTTTCGAGACCATTTTTTGTCAATTTTCTAGTTAAAAAAGCGCCCCATTTTAGTCCCCCCGAAAACCCGCTTTGGCTAGTGCTAAGTCACCCAATCTTGTAAGCTCCTCTCAACTTTTCCCTCAATAGAACAGGAAGCAAAAATGGCTGTAAAACTCGGTATTGTCATGGATCCGATTGATAAAATCGCTTTCAAGAAAGACAGCTCCCTTGCCATGCTATTTGCCGCCCAGGAACGACAGTGGGAAATCCACTACATGGAGCAAGGGGATCTATTTATTAATCAAGGCGAAGCCTTTGCAACAACTCGCAGCATCCAAGTCTTTGATAATCAAGCACATTATTTCGAAATGGGTGAACCTTCACTGATTCGCCTAAGTGACCTTCATGTGATCTTGATGCGTAAGGATCCGCCCTTCGACATGAATTTCATCTATACCACCTACATACTTGAGCTGGCTCAGAAAGCAGGTACTGCAGTCGTTAATCGACCTTCCAGCCTAAGGGATTGCAATGAAAAGATTTTTGCCACGCACTTTCCACAATGCTGCACAAACACCATGGTAAGCCAGAATCACGAACAACTTATTGACTTTCTTGAGGAAAACCCTATTTCGATTATCAAACCCCTTGACGGCATGGGTGGTGAATCAATCTTCAGAATTGAGCACGAAGGCGGAAATACAGAGGTCATCATCGAAACCCTGACCCAACGAGGAAGCCGACCCGCAATGATTCAGCGCTATATTCCAGAAGTCAGCCAGGGCGACAAGCGCATTCTACTCGTTGGCGGTCTTCCTGTTAGTCATGGGCTTGCACGAATACCTCAAGGTTATGATATCCGTGGAAATCTTGCTGCAGGGGGCAAGGGTATTGTGCAGGAACTCACCGACAGGGATTACTGGATTTGTGAACAGGTAGCGCCCACACTTAGAGAAAAAGGTCTCGACTTTGTAGGTATTGATGTTATCGGTGGCTTCCTCACCGAAATTAATGTTACGAGTCCTACTTGTATTAGAGAGATTGATCGTGATGCAGGTACCGACATCGCCGGAGACTTACTGGACCACATCCAGAACACTTACCTTTAACTGCAAAAAAAATCTCGACATCTTACTTAAGATTTTTTTGGGTAAAGGCATTCCAATATTTTGCGTTTTTAAACAAATTGGTTAGCATCCTGTTTCATGCCAAGCCCAAATGCGACCACGCTCAATCATCCCGTCAACGAAAATGACCGCTTGGGTTTTACCTTTATGATGGCCATCGGTCTTCATGCCCTGATTATTTTTGGTATTGGATTTGACACCCTGCTCCCTGATGCCTCAGCACGCTTGCTGGAAGTGACGCTCACTCAATTCAAAAATGATGACGAACCCGACGTAGCTGACTTCGTTGCTCAGAATAATCAACAGGGATCGGGCACATTAAAAGAAAGCGCCCAGCTCAGCAGCGACTATAAAAGCATTTATCAGGACAACACCGTTAGGAAAATCCAGTTAAATAAGCCAACGGTTATTAAAACTGACCCTATTCAACAGAAAAAAATTCTTTCAACGGCTGTGAGTGAGCATGAAATTTATGCAAGCACCAATCAACAGAAACGTGATTTGCAATATCTGGATAAATCCACACAGGAACAGTTGTTACAACAGAACCTGGAAATTGCAAGTCTGGAAGCAAAACTGGCCGAGCAACAACAGCTATACGCAAAAGGTCCAAAGATTCGAACCATCACATCCGTATCAGCAAAATCTTCTGAAGATGCTGCTTACATCAATTCCTTTCGTGAAAAAATTGAATATGTTGGAAATAAATACTACCCGAAGGAAGCAAAGCGAAACGGTTACCAAGGTGATGTTCAACTTTTGGTAACCATCAAACCAGACGGCTACATTCACAGCATCGAACTATTACGCTCTTCAAATAATCCTGTTCTCGATAAAGCCGCCATTAACAGCGTACGCTTAGCTGCACCATTCCCAAGATTCCCTAAAAAAATGCGTGAAAATACCGACCGTCTGGAAATTATACGTACCTGGCAATTTCGACGGGAGCAACTCAGTACGCGCTCCTGAAAACAAAAGTTTTCACTATTCCTCGATTCGGGAAAGACTTAGAATGAAGGCATGACTGAGCAGACTTTTTTCAAGAATCAGTTTCTGATTGCAATGCCCCAACAAGGCGATCCTTTATTTTCTGAAGCCTTGATATATCTTTGTGAGCATGACGAAAATGGCGCTATGGGTTTAATTGTTAACAAACCCCTACCTATAAATTTCTCCTCTCTCCTTCAACAGCTTCAAATTGAAATTTCAACAAGCGCCTTTGAAAACCTTCCAGAGAAAACTGTCTTTTTTGGTGGGCCATGCCAGAACAATCACGGCTTCATTCTGCACAATGGAGGTTTGCGTTGGCCATCTTCCATGCCAGTAACTGATGAACTGGTTTTAAGCAGTTCCAAGGAAATTCTTTCAGACATCGCATTAATGAAAGGGCCAGAAAAATTTCTTTTCGCATTGGGTTATTCAGGTTGGGGCGCTGGGCAACTTGAAAATGAAATGGCTCAAAATGTCTGGCTGAATGTAAACGCAGATAGCGAATTAATTTTTTCATTAGACCCCGAACATCGTTGGCATCACGCCGCTATGAGTATCGGTATTGATATAAATCTCGTGGGTGGGCAGGCAGGTTATGATTAAAACAGACTATATGATTTCTCATCATGCCTAAATCGGTCGAACAATATCTTGCCTTTGACTTTGGTACCAAACACATTGGCGTTGCTGTTGGACAAACCATCAGCGAAAGTGCGCAGGGCTTATGCCAGCTAAAAGCAAATGATGGTATTCCTGATTGGGATGATTTAGACAAACTGGTTAATGAATGGAAACCAGATGCTTTGGTTATTGGCTTGCCACTTAACATGGATGGTAGCGAAAGCTTAATGAGTACACGCGCTCGTAAATTCCATAACCGGCTCGCTGACCGATACCAACTTCCCTGTCACTTAATGGATGAACGCCTTTCAAGTCATGAGGTAAAGAGTAGGCAAATTGATTCTGGGAAAAATTTAAAGCAAGAGATTGACTCTTTGGCAGCAGCCGTAATACTGGAAAGCTGGTTAGCTTCACAAAAATCAGAAAACTAGACAATGAGTACTGAATGAACAAAAAACAAAGCGACACCCAGCTCAAGGATATTAATCAACTTCTAGAAATTCTCGTCAAGGATTTAAAAGAGAGACTGTCCCAACTTGATTCTGGGAAAACTTTTCTGGTTGGTATTCATTCAGGTGGTGTCTGGTTAGCTGAGCACCTGCATAGTGCCCTTGGTTTAAAAAATGAACTGGGAAAGCTTGATATTTCCTTCTATCGTGACGATTTCGAACAAAAAGGCTTACATCCAGAAGTAAAGCCTTCGTCATTACATTTTGATGTTGATGATGCCAATATAATTCTAGTTGATGATGTTGTTATGACTGGGCGGACCATCAGGGCTGCCATGAATGAAATTTTTGATTATGGACGCCCTGCGTGCATAGTCCTCGCCAGTTTAGTTGAGCTAGATGCGCAACAATTACCGATAAGATCAGATATTTGTGGACAAAAGCTTTCATTATTACCCTCACAAAGGGTAGAATTGTGCGGGCCTCAGCCACTGAGCATCAGGATTCTGGAGAAGCCCTAGCCTCAAGCCGATAAACAAACAAAAACTCGATGTCGCCTGACCTGAAAACAACAGAAAAAACATCATCATCACAAAATCCCCGCAATATTCAATTACACGCCGACGGGAAACTAAGGCATTTCCTCAGCATTGAAGGTCTAAACAAAAACCAGCTTGAAGAAATTCTCGATACCGCAGATTCCTTTCTAGGTGTTGGCCACCGCGCCATCAAGAAGGTACCCCTGCTGCGCGGCAAGACGATTGTTAATCTTTTTTTTGAACCCAGCACGCGCACAAGAACCACTTTTGAACTTGCTGCCAAACGTCTAAGCGCCGATGTACTCAACATCAACATCAATACATCTGCAACGACCAAAGGCGAATCACTTGTGGATATGCTCAAGAACATTGAGGCCATGTCTGCTGATATGTTCATTGTTCGTCACGCTCAAAGTGGTGCTGCGCACTTTCTTGCGCAACAGGTTGACCCTCATGTTTCCATTATCAATGCAGGTGATGGTAGCCATGAACATCCTACTCAAGCCATGCTGGACATGCTCACCATAAGGAAACATAAAGGTGATTTTTCAAAACTGAAAGTTGCCATCATTGGCGACATTCTTCACTCACGGGTAGCGCGTTCTGAAATCCTTGCACTACGAACACTTGGTGCTGAAGATGTAAGAATCATTGCGCCAAAAACACTTTTACCCCATGACTGTGATGCCTTGGGTGCAACTGTTTTTTCAGATATAACAAAAGGTCTGAAGGATGTTGATGTCATTATTATGTTGCGTTTACAGAAAGAGCGCATGGATTCAGCTCTTCTTCCAAGTGAAAACGAATTCTTCCAGACTTACGGCTTAAATAATTCAACCCTGTCATTGGCAAAACCCGATGCACTTGTCATGCATCCAGGCCCAATTAATCGCGGCGTTGAAATCAGCTCAGAAGTTGCTGATGGAAGACAGTCCGTCATTCTTGATCAGGTAAATTACGGCATCGCCGTTCGCATGGCCGTTCTTTCTCTGACCATGCAAGCAATGACTGTACAAGGTAAAGAACAGAATAAAGAACAAGGTAAGCTTGACACATGAACAAGCTAAGTATCGCAATCCAGAATGTACGCCTGATAGACCCCTATCAAAATCTTGATCAGCAAGCCCATGTGCTGATTGAAAACAAACACATTCAATCCATTGTTCCCGCCAATAAGAATTCCAGCGATATAAAGGCTGACAAGCTTATTGATGGCAAAAATAAATTTCTGATGCCAAGCATCGTTGACACCAATACCCACTTAAGAGAACCAGGTTTTGAACGCAAGGCAACGCTTTCTTCTGAACTTAAAGCAGCTGTAAGCGCGGGAATTGGTCATGTTGCCTGCCTGCCAAGCTGTATTCCATGTATTGATACGCCTGCACTCTCTGCATCGCTCATTGATAAGGCAAGGGAGATTGGTGCAAGCAAACTGTATCCCATTGGCGCGCTAACAAAAGAATTAAATGGGACTCATTTGAGCGAAATGAGGGCTTTATCAAAAGCAGGCTGCATAGCGCTAACCAATTTCTACCAACCTCTTGCCAGTTGGGAAGTGGCAACAAGATGTTATGAATATGCAGCCACTTTCGATATTCCTGTCATCATCTACCCGCAAATAAAAGAACTAGCAAAGCAAGGTGGTGTGCATGATGGTTTCTGGTCAGCAAAACTAGGCTTACCACCGATTCCTGCAAGCGCCGAAACCATTGCTATTGCCAGCCACCTTCTACTCATTGAGCAGACGGGTGTAAAAGCACATTTTTCTCAACTCTCCTGCGCACAATCTGTCGAACAAATTGAAGCAGCAAAACAGAAAGGGCTAAAAGTTACTGCTGATGTAGCGGCTCACCAATTATTCCTTGATCACTCACGCCTTGAAGGCTACAACAGCCTCTATCACTTGCAGCCACCCTTGCGCACACAGGATGATATTGATGCATTAATAAATGGACTTAAACGCGGGGTCATCGACAGTATTAATTCTTCTCACCAGCCTCATGAAGCAGCAGCAAAGCACCTTCCCTTTCAATCGTCTGAATCTGGCATATCCGCTTTAGAAACATTATTACCTTTAGCTGGGATGTTACAGAAAAAAGATTTCAGTATTCTGGAAATTGCAAAACTGCTAAGCAAAAATCCAGCAAGTATTTTTGGCATCAAGCAAGAAGGGTTTAAAGAAGGCGCTCTATTTGATGCCTGTCTAGTTGAACAAAAAGACTGGATATTCAAAGAAGAAGATATTCATTCCGCAGGTAAAAACAGTCCTTTTATCGGTGAGCAATTTACCTGGAAAAACTGTGCAAGTTTTGTCTCAGGAAAATTGCTTTTCGAAGCGTAAATTAGAATCGCTTATGTTGATCGCCTTCATCTTCCTGAAGACTGAGTCCTTGCGCATCCCCTAGTGAAGACGCGTCATCTTTCGCAAGTTTAATCATCAAACGCAAATCATTCGGTGAATCCGCGTGAAGCAGCGCATCTTCATAGGTGATTTGCCCTGCGTCATAAAAATCGAAAAGCGCCTGGTCAAAGGTTTGCATGCCAAGCTCTCTTGATTTACTCATTAATTCTTTCAAAGTGTGGACTTCCGCTTTGCGTATCATGTCAGCAACCAAAGGCGTATTGAGTAGAACCTCAATGGCGGCCGCCCGGCCCTTACCATCTTTTGTTTTTATAAGCTGCTGAGCAACAATTCCCCTCAGGTTAAGCGATAGATCCATCCAGGTTTGTGCCTGACGATCTGCCGGGAAGAAGTGAATAATCCTGTCGAGTGCCTGGTTAGCATTGTTTGCGTGTAAAGTTGCAAGCACCAAGTGACCTGTTTCAGCGAATGCAACAGCGTGCTCCATGGTCTCTCGTGTTCGAATCTCACCAATCATGATAACGTCTGGCGCCTGACGTAATGTATTCTTCAAGGCAACCTCATAAGACTCGGTATCAAGACCTACTTCCCGTTGGGTCACAATGCAGTTTGCATGTTGGTGAATGAATTCTATCGGATCCTCAATGGAAATAATGTGCCCGTGACTATTCCTGTTTCTATGGCCAATCATTGCAGCAAGTGATGTCGATTTACCTGTTCCCGTTGCGCCCACAAAAATCACAATGCCGCGCTTTGTCATTGCAAGTTCATTAATGACTTTAGGAAGCTTTAATTGCTCTGCTGTTGGAATCTGGGTTTCAATACGTCGCAACACCATGCCCACAAGGTTCCGCTGATAGAAGGCACTCACCCTGAAACGACCAATACCGCGAGAACTGATTGCAAAATTCATTTCTTTCGTTTCAGCAAATTCCTTTCTTTGCGCTTCGCTCATTACACCAAATACTATCTCTCGGGTTTTCTCAGGTGTTAAGGGCGTTTTAGTAACGGGAATCATTTTTCCATTAATCTTCATGCTAGGAGGGACACCCGCCGAAATAAACAGGTCAGAACCACCTTTTTCTACCATTAGTTTTAATAATTGTTCGATTTCCATGGAAAAACTCGCTTTGCTATTTTTGTTCTTTTTTTAAAAAACTTCCTAGAAGTTTTCTGGGAACTTCGCTTTTTCTTTTGCAATATGCGCTTCAACAACACCCTGACCCACAAGATTTGATAGACACTGGTCTAGGGTCTGCATGCCGACACCAGCACCCGTCTGAATCGCTGAGTACATCTGTGCAACTTTATCTTCACGAATCAGGTTTCGAATCGCTGGCGTACCAATCATGATTTCGTGAGCGGCAACACGACCACCCCCTTTTTTCTTCATCAAGGTCTGTGAAATTACAGCCTGCAAGGATTCTGAGAGCATGGAACGCACCATGGCTTTTTCTGCGGCAGGGAATACATCAACAATACGGTCAATGGTTTTTGCTGCCGACTGGGTGTGTAGTGTTCCAAACACCAAGTGACCTGTTTCCGCCGCTTCCAGAGCCAGCTTGATGGTTTCAAGGTCTCGCATCTCACCCACCAGAATAATGTCAGGGTCTTCCCTTAGCGCTGAGCGCAAAGCAGCCGAGAAACCCAAAGTGTCTCGATGAACCTCACGTTGGTTAACCAGACATTTCTTACTCTCATGTACGAACTCGATAGGATCCTCAATGGTGAGAATGTGCTCATAACGGTTGTTATTAATGTAATCAATCATTGCAGCCAGAGTGGTACTTTTACCTGAGCCGGTTGGTCCTGTTACAAGCACAATCCCCCTCGCCATGCTTGAGATGTCCCTGAATACTTTTCCTAAACCAAGATCCTCCATGGTAAGCACCTTAGAAGGAATAGTTCGGAATACGCCGCCAGCGCCGCGGTTCTGGTTGAAGGCGTTAACACGGAAACGAGCAAGGCCTGGCACTTCAAATGAAAAATCCGTTTCCAGGAACTCCTCGTAATCCTTGCGCTGCCTGTCATTCATGATGTCATAAATCAAGCCATGTACATCTTTATGGTCCATGGCAGGCAAATTGATTCTTCGAACGTCTCCGTCCACACGAATCATGGGCGGAAGACCAGCGGAAAGATGCAAATCCGATGCGCCCTGTTTGGCGCTAAAGGCGAGTAATTCAGTAATATCCATGGATTTTCCTCATAAATGATGCCTTGGAAATGAGAGGTCTAAGCGGCAAGGCGGTGTTTTTATTCTATCAGTCTTGCACCGCACATGCGGAAATTATTCAAGCTCATTACCTGAAGCCTCTTACCCAGTTAAAAGGCATCGCTACTATCAGGCGAGATAGTTAAGGTAAGTGGTTACAGGGATTATTTCAATATACTGTGGATGAAATGTTTTACTGAGCGACTTGCACCAATCTGGTAAGTGAGTAAGTTATCCCCTCCAGAGCAAACTCCTAGCTGCATCATAAAGCCTGAGCCTTCAAATTACAGAAAACATGGCAAATACAGAAAACATGACAAGCATCAAAGATGCATTTAGCCAGATTCATACTCAGATTAAAGCCATCAATCCTGATGCCCGAATTCTGGCTGTTTCAAAAAAGCAGTCTGTCAGCAAGATTCGTGAAGCTTATGACTGTGGTCAACGTCATTTTGGAGAAAACTATCTACAGGAAGCTTTACCGAAGATTGCAGACCTTGGAGCTCTAACAGACATACAATGGCATTTCATTGGCCCGATACAAAGCAACAAATGTAAAGCCATCGCTGAACATTTTGATTGGATACAGTCTCTGGACCGCCTTGAAATTGCCGAAAAACTGAACCGGCATTGCCCTGAATCAAAAGCACTTCAGGTCTGTGTGCAAGTGAATCTGGATAAGGAAGCACAGAAAGCAGGCATCGCCTTTGAAGAAATTGAAACCTTCTGTAAAGCTCTTCAGCAATATAAGCATCTGACATTAAGAGGGCTCATGCTGATTCCCAAAGCGGAACAGAAAGACGAAACCCTGCTAGCTGGTTTTATGAAAATGGCCTCCTGCTTTAAAAACCTGAAAAAACATTACCCAGAGATGGATACCCTATCGATGGGCATGTCCCAAGACTATATACTTGCACTTGAAACAGGTGCCACCATGGTCAGAATAGGCAGCGCATTGTTTGGTGAGCGTCAGTGAGTTGTCCACTTTATTATCCATAGAAGAGGTTTCATGAGTCAGTCAATTTCAATTGGTTTCATTGGTGCGGGAAATATGGCTAGCGCATTAGTAGGCGGCATGATTGCCAATGGCTTTTCACCTGACTCACTCATGCTGACTGACATCAATCAGGAACAATTACAGCAAATCAAAACACAGTTTGGCGTTCGTATTGCTGACAGTAATCATGAAATTATCCAGGCTTGTGAAATTGTCGTTCTTGCTGTTAAACCTCAAGTGATGCAAACGGTGATTAGTGAAGTGGCTGCAGAGCTTAAACAGAAGAAACCACTACTCATCAGTATCGCTGCCGGCATCACTATCGGTTCTTTCACAAAATGGATTGGGGAAGAACTGGCAATCGTTCGCTGCATGCCAAACACACCTGCGCTACTAAAACTAGGCGCTAGCGCTCTCTTTGCAAACGCAAAAGTAAATGAAAAACAAAAACAGGATGCGCAGAATATACTTCAAGCCGTTGGGATTATTGAATGGCTAGAAAACGAAACCCAAATAGATGCGGTAACCGCACTTTCCGGCAGTGGTCCTGCTTATTACTTCCTGATGATGGAAGCCATGATTACAGCAGGAAAAGCCTTAGGTCTTAACGAAGACAGTGCCAAAGCATTAACCATACAAACAGCACTTGGTGCAGCAAGCATGGCTCAACAGAGTGATGTTGATATTGATGAATTACGTAGGCGCGTCACTTCCCCCAAGGGCACAACAGAAGCAGCTATAAACAATTTTATGGAAAATAATTTCAAGGATATTATTACAAGCGCCATGAAAGCTGCACAACAACGTTCCATCGAACTTTCACAGGATTGATTTTATGTTTAGCGATATTTTTACCCTGATTATTGACACCTTTTTCATGCTTTATATTCTGGTGCTTTTCTTGCGCTTCCTGTTTCCACTTATCAATGTGGATTTCTACAACCCCTTTTCGCAATTTGTTGTCAAGGTAACTAACCCCGTATTAGTGCCAATGCGAAAGGTCATTCCTATTCGAAAAAATATTGATAGTGCCGCTTTACTATTTATTGTTTTGCTTCAGATGGTTGAAATTTGCCTTATTCAACTTGTGCATGTTGGCGCAATTAGCTCAGTGTTTGACATCATTCAAATATCAATTATCAAGCTGTCAAACATGTTTTTCAGTTTTTTTCTTTATGCCATTATCGGTCAGATTATTCTCAGTTGGTTTGCTCCCTATAACAACAATCCTGCTGTTGGCATTCTAAATCAAATCACTGAACCAGTATTAGCGCCGGCAAGAAAGCTCATTCCACCTGTAAGTGGTCTGGATTTTTCACCTATCCTTGTATTACTTGCAATTGAAATTCTTGATCGCATATTCACCAGAGGCATTCTTCCAGGATTCTTTTCCTTGATTAGAAACTTAATCGGTTAACGCTAACGAGGTTGATTGAAACGTTCCCTGTTCTCCTGTTTCTGCTCTTCGCTTTTCCTTAATAAAATATATAAATTCCCTGCCCCGCCATGCTGAGGCATTGCACTGTGATAGGCCATCACCTCAGGAACAAGTTTAAGCCAGGCCGCTACGTGATTTTTTAATCTTGCTGGTTCATCCTGCTTCAATCCTTTTCCATGAGACAATAACAGGCAACGTTTATTTTTTTTTCTATTACGTTCAATAAAACTTCTTAGCTCATCAAAAGATTGCTGAACGGTGAGACCATGCAAGTCCAGTTTTGCTTCAATTTGATATTTTCCCGTTCTAAGTTTCCGGTATACACCTTCTTGCACACCAGGCTGCTTAAAACCAATAATGTCATTCGGACCATGGTTCTCTGGTTTTGCCGAGCGTAACTGTTCAAGATAATCTTTTGCTTCGCCTAAAGCGGCTTTTCGTTGCTGCGCCTTGTTTTCATCCAGCTGAAGAGAACGCTTGTTATGTTCAATATCGCTTGCTCTCTCTTCCCTGTTTATGGTCTGGATATCATTAATGTCTTTCATTAAAGACGCGAATCCTGAATGCTCATCCTTTTCACTCATGTTTTCACCTCCAAGCGTATTAGAAATTATTGATAACGCTTGTGCATTCATGACTTTTAGTTGCTTGCCGATGAACCACTGTTTAGACTTCTAAGCTTCAATCATTCTATCTTTCATCATCCATTACTAAAAGTCATGACTGATACCATCGCGGCCGATTCCGTTGGCATCGTTACGCCGCAGACAGTGCATTTTGATCAGAAAATTGAGCTCGAATGCTCAAAGTTCTTGCCTGCCTATGATCTGGTTTATGAAAGCTATGGCGAGCTCAACGCGAGTAAAAATAATGCTGTGCTTATCTGTCATGCCCTCAGCAGTCACCATCATGCAGCGGGTTACCATAGCACTGAAGATACTAAACCTGGTTGGTGGGAAAACTGTATCGGTCCAGGGAAAGCCATTGATACCAACAAATTTTTTGTGGTGTGCCCAAATAATCTTGGCGGCTGCCATGGAAGCACAGGGCCGAGTTCCATTAATCCAGAAACCAAGCGCCCTTGGGGTTCAGACTTCCCCATGATGACGGTGAAGGATTGGGTCAAAGTGCAGGCTCGTTTAGCTGATTATCTAGGAATTAGCTGTTGGGCTGCGGTGATTGGCGGAAGTCTTGGTGGCATGCAGGTCTTGCAATGGTCTATTGATTTTCCAGAGCGCCTGAAAAATGCGGTGGTGATTGCATCAACACCAAAGCTCAGCGCCCAGAATATTGCATTTAACGAAGTTGCACGACAGGCAATCCTGTCGGACCCCAATTTTCATCAAGGCCACTATTATCAATATGATACCTATCCGAAACAGGGTTTGATACTTGCGCGCATGGTGGGTCACATTACTTACCTTTCCGATGATGCAATGCGCACAAAATTCGGTCGTGACTTACAAAGCGGCAAGTTTCACTTTGGGTTTGATGTTGAGTTTCAAGTGGAAAGTTATCTTCGTCACCAAGGTGAAATGTTTTCAAAGAATTTTGATGCCAATACCTATTTGCTTATGACAAAGGCGCTGGATTATTTTGATCCTGCTCGTGAGTTCAATGGCGATTTACGTCTCGCCTTGAAAAATGCCCTGTGCAAATTTCTGGTAATTTCTTTCACGACCGACTGGCGCTTTTCTTCTGAGCGTTCACAAGACATCGTTAACACCCTGTTACTGGAAAATAAAAACGTTTCCTATGCAGATATCGATGCGCCTCAAGGTCATGACTCCTTTCTCATGCCCATCCCTCGTTACATCAAGATTTTCAAAAATTACATGGATCGTGTTCATGATGAACTGAACATGGAGGGCAAAGTATGAGTGCCGTCAACTTACGCCCCGAACTGGAAATTATTCAAGGCTGGATAAAACCGAGTGCAAGAATTCTTGACCTGGGTTGCGGTGATGGTCAGCTGCTCGCATTCCTTTACGCAGATAGAAATGTGAAAGGCTACGGGCTTGAAATCGATGAGGAAAAAATTGCCGAATGTGTTCGCAAAGGGGTCAACGTGATTGAACAGAACCTTGATGGCGATTTAAGTAATTTTGCTGATAACAGTTTTGATACCGTTATCATGACTCAGGCGCTGCAGGTCATGCAGCAACCAGATAAGGTGCTGGCAGAAATGACACGCATTGGGAAAGAAGCCATTGTCACCTTTCCAAACTTTGGTCACTGGAAAACCAGACTGTTTCTTGGCTTGAAAGGCATGATGCCTGTTTCGGAAACCTTACCATACAGCTGGTACAACACGCCTAACATTCATTTATGTACTTTCAAGGATTTTGAAGCCTTGTGTGAAGAAAATCAGTATCGCATCATGAATCGAAATGTAACTGACATGTATCATAATCGTGGCAGCTGGTTAAGCAGGCGTTTTCCAAACCTCCTTGGGGAAATTGCGGTTTATCGCATCAAACAACATGGCTAGATTAACTATGCAACTTTTTATACGTTTCATTCCTTCATTCAGTATTGCTTTGCTTGCGCTTTGCATTTCTACAATAACTTCTGCAGAACAACTGGTGACCCAAGGTAACTACACCGTGCATTATTCTGCTTTCCCGAGCACCGCGCTCTCGGCAAAAATGGTTTCTACTTACGGTTTTAAACGAAGTAACTACATTGCACTGTTAAACATTACGCCACAGAAAACTGAAGATGGCTTAACCGTCGGTGTAAAAAGCGAAGTGACAGGCAAGGTAAAAAACCTGATAGGAAATTCACAAACCCTCGAATTCAAGGAAATCATTGAAGGTGATGTGGTTTACTATATCGCAGAATTCAGTTTCAGCAATGAAGAACATTTTCGTTTTGCCATTGATGTAAAACCACTCGACGGTAGCTCTCTACAGATTCCTGTTAGCTTTGAACAAAAATTCTTTCGTGATCAATAAGCCATGTTCAAGGAACTTGTGCTTGCCAGCAACAATCAGGGAAAAATCTTAGAATTCCAGAATATGGCGCAAGACTTATCCTGGAACTTCGTTTCCCAATCAGACTTTAATACTCCAGAAGCAGAAGAAACGGGCTTATCCTTTATCGAGAATGCCATTATCAAAGCACGTAATGCTTCACGTTTCTCAGGCTTACCTGCACTAGCTGATGATTCAGGCTTAGAGGTTCTTGCTTTACAAGGCGAGCCAGGTATTTTTTCTGCACGTTTTGCAGGTACAGATGCTAATGATGCAGATAATCGTCAGCTGCTTCTGGAAAAAATGCGAGATGTGCCTGAAAAAAGCAGACAGGCTAACTTTCGTTGCTGTCTTGCTTTGGTTCGTTATGAGAATGACCCCTGCCCAATCATTGGTGAAGGAATCTGGCAAGGCAGTATCGCTTTTGATGAAAAAGGAAATAACGGTTTTGGTTATGATTCCCTTTTTATTGTTGGTGATCTTGCCTGTCGCTCAGCAGAACTAGCACCGGAAAATAAAAACCGCATTAGCCATCGCGCCTTGGCATTCCAGTCGCTTGTCAAACAAGTTCATTTATTAAACGCATGAGCGTAAAAGCAGAACTGCCCCCCCTTTCCCTTTATATTCATATTCCCTGGTGTGAAAGGAAATGTCCTTACTGTGATTTTAACTCTCATGAAAATTTTCAACCTGAACAGGAAGCGCTTTACGCCAAACGATTAATTGAAGATTTAAAACATGATCTTGAAACATTTGAGATAAACCGCCCTTTACATTCCATTTTTATTGGTGGCGGAACCCCGAGTATATTTTCTGTCGACACCATTGATTTCTTGCTCAATGAAATTTCCAAACTTATTTCTTTCGAGACTGGTATCGAAATCACAATGGAGGCAAACCCGGCAAGCAGTCAGGACGACTACTTTTCTTCCTTATCAAATACGCCTGTTAATCGTGTTTCTCTCGGTGTTCAAAGTTTTCAGGAAGACAAACTTAAAGTGCTTGGCCGTTTGCATGATAAGAAACAGGCACTGAACTCCCTCGAACAAATCAAAAAATATTTTAATAATTTTAATCTTGACCTGATGTTTGGTTTGCCTAATCAGGATATCGAATCAGGTTTAAGTGATTTGCAAGAGGCGATGATTTTTGAACCCGTGCATCTTTCCTGGTATCAATTAACCATTGAGCCCAATACGGTGTTTTATAAACAGCCTCCCAAGCTTCCTCAACAGGATCTTATCTTTGACTTGCAAACAGAAGGTATCGCATATCTGAATTCTCACGGTTTATCCAATTACGAGATTTCTGCTTATGGAAAATCAGATTTTGAAAGCAGGCATAACCTTAACTATTGGGAATTTGGTGACTATTTAGGCATTGGTGCAGGCGCACATGGCAAAATTTCTGAGAAAAAGAACAATGAAAATGGTTTGAATATCCTGCGCTATCATAAAACAAGATTGCCTCGAGACTATTTATCAAAAACCTTGATTGCCCAGCAATCTATCGTTCCCGAATCAGAATTGCCTTTGGAATTCCTGATGAATTTTCTACGTCTTAAAAAACCCTTGCCGCTCAGCAGTTTTCAGGCAAGAACAGGGCTGGATGCAAAAATACTTTCGCCTTTTATCGACACTGCTGCCAAACAGGGGTTGATAACGAGCGCACATAATCAACTTGTCAAAACCCAACTTGGCGAATTACATCTGGATAGCCTGCTTTCCCTGATTTGAAACTGTATTCATAGCCTTAGCCATAACGTAATCACGACAGCAAACTAGACTGACTTTTGTAGTTATAAGCTAAGCAGGCTTATATTCTTTCTTCAATTTGCACACCATCAAAAAGGAAAGCTCATGCCAAGATTAAAACAAATACCCCGCTCACAGGTTGAAAAAGATTCTAACATCGAAAAAATATACAACCTGATCTTCGGAAAAAGATGTCCGGTAGAAGAACCAGGCACCGAAACAGGAAGCCCTGGCAACTGGTGGTCAGTGATGGCTATTGTTCCTGGCGTTTTTACTCACACTCTGGAAGGCTTTCGTTTCTATCGAAGCAAGGAACGCAAAATTGATCCCATTCTCAGAGAGCTTGGCCAGATTCGTGCTGGTTACAACAATGAAAGCCTGTTTGTGTATTCACAACACTGTAAAGCCTGTCGAAGTGTGGGCATGTCTGAAATCAAGATTCAGAATATTCCGCACTGGCAAACAGCCGATTGTTACTCAGAAATTGAGAGAGCCGTGCTTGCCTATACTGATCAACTGACGCTAGAAAGAGGCAGAGTGCCGGATGGTACTTTTAATGTGTTGAAAAAACATTTGAGTGATGAAGAGATACTTGAGCTAACTTACATCACCTGCACCTATTCAATGCATGCCCTTATGAGCCGAGCTTTGCAACTTGAATTTGACGAAGTAGATGAGCGCATGGTGGAAGTGCCTGCACCAAAAGGCTCAAGCTACGATGTCATGCGTAGCGTTGATCAGTAATATTCACAGATAAATGGGTTAGTTTCTTCAGGCTTTTCTGAAAATCAAATCCCAGACACCATGTCCGAGGTTCTCGCCGCGCTTTTCAAATTTCGTTTTAGGGCGAGACTCGGGTTTTGGTGAAAAATTATTTTCACCTGCTTCATTCTTCAATCCCTCATAAGCACTGAGCACTTCCATGGCATCTTCCGCGTAAGGCTGCCAGTCAGTCGCCATGTGAAAATAGCCTTCTGGTTTCAGCTTACTACTTATTAAATCTAGAAAATCCTTTTTTACAATTCTGCGCTTGTGGTGCTTCTTTTTAGGCCAGGGATCAGGAAAAAAAAGCTGCACAACATCAACACTGTTATCAGGAATCATATGTTGAAAAACTTCAACCGCATCATGGTTCATGCACTTGATATTTTTTAACCCAAGCTTTTCGATTTCCTGCAACAGTGCTCCTACGCCAGGTTTGTGCACTTCAATCCCCAGATAATTTTTATCGGGATTTTCCTTTGCCATTTGCGCAAGACTTAAGCCATTGCCAAATCCAATTTCAATGACCAGTTTATCATTCGCGTTTCCAAATTCTTTGACGTAGTCCAGATTCTTTTTTTGAAATGGAATACCAAATGTAGACCAGTAATTTTCAAAAGCTGTTTCCTGAGCTTTGGTCATACGTCCTTGTCGTAATACAAAGCTACGAATGGATCTTAAATTTTTATTTACGCTTTCTTCTGAAGACATAAATCAGGATATTAGCCCTTCAACAGGAGAAGATGCAGATGCATAAAGTCGTTTCTGCATGCGCCCAGCAAGGTAGGCTTCCCTTCCCGCTTCCACGGCCTTTTTCATTGCCGATGCCATCAGCACAGGTTTTTTTGCCGCCGCGATGGCAGTATTCATTAATACACCCTCACAACCCAATTCCATGGCAATGGCAGCATCAGAGGCCGTTCCCACCCCTGCATCAACAATGATTGGCACCTTGGCATTTTCAAGAATCAGGCGAATGTTATAAGGATTGCAAATGCCAAGGCCTGAGCCAATAGGGGCAGCTAATGGCATCACGGCCACGCAACCCATTTCTTCAAAGCGTTTTGCCAGAATGGGGTCGTCGCTTGTGTAAACCATGACCTTGAAATCATCTTTAATCAATTCTTCTGCTGCAAGCAGGGTTTCCGTAACGTTTGGAAAAAGTGTTTTCTGATCACCAAGGACTTCCAGTTTTACCAAATCATGTCCACCTAGTAATTCCCTGGCGAGCTTGCAGGTTCTCACTGCTGATTTTGCGTCATAACAAAATGCGGTATTCGGAAGGATGGTATATTTTTCAGGAGAAATGACATCTAATAGATTAGGTTCATTGGCTTCCTGTCCGATGTTTGTTCTTCTTACTGCAACCGTAACAATTTCAGCACCACTTGCTTCGATGGCTTCTTTTGTTTCATCCAGATCCTTGTATTTACCCGTACCTACCAAAAGGCGTGAATCAAAACTTTTTCCTGCGAGCACAAGCTTGTCTGACATACTATTTCCTGTAACAAAAGTTTACTTTTATTGGGTGCTGCAAAAACTTAACCGCCGCCAATCGCCTGAACAATTTCCAGTCGATCATTTTCTTTCAGTTGTATTTTTCCATGCATGCGAGCAGGAATAATTTCCTGATTCAGTTCAACAGCAATTTTTTTTCCCTGATAGCCTAATTCGCATAACAAGGTTTGCAGAGGCTTTTCCTGCTCCGTCTGAAAAATTTTACCGTTAATGTAAACCTGCACGCGCTTCTCTCAATTCAAAAATGTTTGAAAATACCATAAGCCATCATAAACCACGCAAGGATGAAGCATAGGCCTCCAAGTGGCGTAATAGGGCCTAACCATTTTCCAAGACTGAAACTCAAACCGTATAGACTGCCTGAAAAGAGAAAAATGCCCAGCATAAAAACAAAACCCGCATATTTCAGGCTGCCAGGCTGAGTATTAATGTGAAGCATTAAACCGCCCAGCATGATCAAGGCAAAACTGTGATAAAAATGATACTGAACACCTGTCTGAAAAGTGTTCAAGAGATTCTCGGGCAAGGTTCCTTTTAGTTTATGTGCGGCGAAGGCACCCAATATCACGCACAGACCAGCATTTAGTGAACCAGTAATCAAAAAAAGTTTCGCAAACATAATGTGCCCAATGATGTTATAAAAAGCCATGGTAAATAAAAAAGGCCGCTAAAGCTTAGCTTTAACGGCCTTTATATTTCAAGAAAAGCTTTAGATGTTAATCGCGTGCTTAAGCTTTTTCATGGCAGCCACTTCAATCTGGCGAACACGTTCTGCTGAAACATCATACTTATCTGCCAGGTCATGCAAGGTTAGCTTTTCATCATCTAACCATCTTGTCTGCAGAATGTCTCTGCTGCGTTCATCCAGTTGCTCTAGCGCTTCCAGCAATGCAGCATTCTGATTGCTACCATCTCGCTCTTCTGCCACTACTTCTTCCGGGTTTGCACCCTGTGCTTCGAGATACAGTGCTGGGCTATAGGTACTTTCTTCTGTCTCATCCACAGGGACATCGAAGCTGGTGTCATAATTTAATAAACGGCCTTCCATCTCCTGCACGTCTTTTAAGCTCACGCCCAGATCCTTTGCAATGGCATTTGCTTCATCAATACTTAGCAGAGCACTGCTTTTTTTCATTGAGCGCAGGTTAAAGAAAAGTTTTCTTTGCGGTTTGGTTGTCGCAATTTTTACGATTCGCCAGTTCTTGATCACGAACTCGTGAATCTCTGCCTTAATCCAGTGAACTGCATAGGAAACCAAGCGCACGCCTTGGGTTGGGTCAAAACGCTTCACAGCTTTCATCAAACCTACGTTGCCTTCCTGAATGATGTCAGCAAAAGGCAGGCCATAACCCTGATAGGTTTTGGCAATATGAATCACAAAGCGAAGATTCGCCATCACCAGTTGACGAGCAGCATCAAGGTCTTCATCAAAGTAAAGTCTTTCTGCCAGCGCCTTCTCTTCTTCTGCGCTCAGTACCGCGATACTACCTACGGACTGAATATAGGCATCAAGGTCAGCACCTGGTGTTGTGATATTCATGACTTGCAGGTTGTTTTCCATAATTTTCTCCGAGCTAAACTTAGATATAACGGAATGCTTTGCTAGGCTGTCTCCTTTAATATTAGCACTCTCATATTGAGAGTGCCAAGACCAGACCACAAGGAGCCCGAGAAATGCTTCAATTTCTCGTTGGTTTTCAGCTCATACCCATCAAGGCATTCAATGATTGCTGTCTTAGACAGCTAGAAGCAGGTAAAAGTTCTGGATTACTGGGGAATCAGTTCGCGTAAGTGATTACTTACTGCTATATATGCGCCTAAGATTCCAGCCGCAAGACCAACCAGAGGAACAAATAGCAATTCCTCAGGACCCGTACCTTGCAGGCGAAAATCACTCTGATACAGGGTAGCAAGGGTTGCCACAGGACTCTGCAGAATGATGATCAGGCTTTCCGCAAGCACCAGAGCAATGATGCCGCCGCCCAAACCAAACCAGGCACCAGTATAAAGAAAGGGACGACGCACAAAGGCATCGGTTGCCCCCACCAGTTTTGTAATCAATATTTCATCGGTACGATTGGCAATAGCAAGCCTGATGGTATTGAAGATTACCAGCAGCACCGCACCCGACAACGCAAGACCCAAAGCGTAAACAAAACGTTTGCCTAACTCGAGTATGGCATTCAGTCGAGCAATCCACGCCGTATCTATAACCACTGCATCAACACCGGCGAGCTTTTCCAGTTTCTGACTTATGTTCTGGAATTCATCCACATCCTGACTTTTGGGTTGAAGCACAATGGCCGCTGGTAATGGGTTTTCGTCAAGGCTGGCAAGCACTTCCTCAAGACCGGAACTTTTTCTGAAATCCTCAAGCGCCTGTTCTGCGCTAATAAAACGGGTACGACTGAATTCGTTCCAGGTGGATAATTTCTCTTCAAGTTTTCGTGCCTGCTGTTCACTCAAATCACTTTCAAGAAAGATAGTGATGTTGTTCTGTTGATCCCACGTGTGCAACAGGCTGTGAACATTGTTTAACAGCAGGTGCAAACTCGTTGGCAAAGCCAGTGATATGGCAATCACTAATGCAGTCAAAAAACTGGTCGCACCGGAAGCACGAATTCGCTCAGCACTTAATCGCGCTTCCTGTTTGTGAACGCGCACAAGACTGCTAAGGCGATCTTTCGCTGAGCTTTGATGTCGCCTTACCTCTTTCTTAGCCAAGCGAGGCCTCCCCTTCAACATCCGCCATGCGAACCAGACGCCCGTCCTTCAGTGAAAGAAGGTGATGACGATATTGAGCAATCAGACCGAGGTCATGAGTTGCAATCAATACGCATACACCAACCTGTGCAAATTGCTGAAACAGATCCATGATTTCTGCAGATAACTCAGGATCAAGGTTTCCTGTTGGCTCATCAGCCAACAAAACCAATGGCTTGTTAACCACAGCTCTTGCTATACCGACGCGTTGTTGTTCTCCACCAGATAGCGCCAGAGGAAACATTTTTTCCTTATGCAGTAAGCCCACCTTATCAAGAGCAGCTCGAACACGTTTGCCAATATCCGCCTGAGAATAACCGGAAATCTGCAAAGGGAGAGCCACGTTATCAAAAACGCTACGATCAAAAAGTAGTTGGTGGTTTTGGAACACCACACCTAAATTTCTGCGATGGTGTGGAATATCTCGAAGTGAAACCCGACTCAGGTTTCTTCCATTAACCATGACCTGACCACGAGTTGCTTTTTCTGTGAGCATGATTAATTTCAGCAGGGTGCTCTTGCCAGCACCTGAATGTCCCGTCAGAAAAGTCAGCTCACCAGAATGCAGCTCAAAGCTAATGTTGCTGAGCGCATCACTTCCCGTATTGGGATATCGTTTGCTGACGTTCTCAAACTGAATCATTTTTTCTTATACCCTGAACCTAGCTGGAAAAAATCAATAAAAACAAGGATACCTATTCTTTATCAAAAAGTGCATCCACAAACTGTTTTGCATCAAACGGTCGCAAATCATCAACTTTCTCACCAACGCCAATGTATTTGATAGGCACCTTACACTGTTCTGCAATAGCGAAGACAACACCTCCCTTGGCCGTGCCATCCAGTTTTGTGAGTACCAGAGAGTCAAGACCCACAGCTTCCTTAAACTGTTTAACCTGATTAACAGCGTTCTGACCTGTGCTGGCATCCAGTACCAGCATGACTTCATGAGGCGCGCTTTCATCCAGTTTTTTCAAAACACGTTTTACTTTGGAAAGCTCTTCCATCAAATTACTTTTGTTGTGCAAACGACC
This sequence comes from Pseudomonadales bacterium, assembly GCA_040235395.1. Classification (GTDB taxonomy): domain Bacteria; phylum Pseudomonadota; class Gammaproteobacteria; order Pseudomonadales; family JBECKS01; genus JBECKS01. The sequence goes on from JBECKS010000178.1 coordinate 39,189, forward strand.
TGCCGTATCTGCAATGAGAATGTCCATGTTTCTTGAGCGAGCTGCCTGCATGGCATCAAAAATAACAGATGCACTATCTGCGCCTGTATGCTGGGCAACCACAGGCACATCGTTGCGTTCACCCCAAACCTGTAACTGTTCAACAGCTGCAGCACGAAAAGTATCACCTGCTGCCAACATCACCTGTTTGCCCTGACTTTGCAAACGCTTACTCAGCTTTCCAATGGTTGTGGTCTTTCCAACACCATTCACCCCCACAACCATCAACACATAGGGTTTTGCCTTATCAAAATTCTCGAAGCTCTGGGGCGGTAATTGATTCTGCTCAAGAATACTTAACATCTCTTCCCGCAGTTTTTCATACAATGCATCAGCAAATAAGAGTTCCTGTCTGGCAACCTGTTCGGTTATGGAAGCCACTATCTTGCGGGTTGCATCAACACCCACATCAGCAAGCAAGAGCTGGGTTTCAATTTCTTCCAGTAACTCATCATCGATTTCCTTGCGCCCCAGTAGTAGATCACCCATCCCTTTGGTGAAATTTGCCCGCGTCTTACCAAGACCAACTTTAACTCTAGAGAAAAAACCCGCGCTCGCTTGTCCTGACGCGTTTTCCTCAGTAGCGGATTCTGAAACATTGACGGCTTCTGTCGAAGGCTCACCCGACTCTGGTTCTGATTTCGATTTCGCCTTGTCTTTATCTTCTGATTTTTTCCCGAACCCTAACATGCTCGAACTTACTCCATAATGGCTGGAAACAGCTGTAACCAAACAGCCTTGTATCGCGGGCTATGCTACCATTCCTCACTCATTAAAGGTACATGATGCTAGGCATTGCCCATGACCACCAACAAACAAAAAAGAAACAGGGTTCGCATTATCGCCGGCGAATGGCGAGGTCGATATATCGAGTTTCCCGACATTGAAGGCTTAAGGCCTAGTAGTGACCGTGTAAAGGAAACACTGTTTAACTGGTTAGCACCATTTATAGAAGGCTGCACTGCACTCGATTTATTTGCGGGCAGCGGTGCACTAGGCATCGAAGCCTTATCAAGGGGTGCAAAATCTGTCTGCTTTGTTGAAAAAAACCGAACAGCGTACGCAGCCATTATTCAGAATCTGGAAAAATTAAACGCGGGAAATACAGAAACCGTTAACGAGGATGCTTTCAGTTTTCTTGAGAAACAAAAACTAAAAACCTTTGACCTGATTTTCCTGGATCCACCCTATGCTTTAGTAGAACCTTTAGAACTTATAAATCTATTGAATGAAAAGCTATCCGGGACAAAGGAGTGTCGTTTCTTTTATGAACATAAAAACGCAATAGATTCAGATTTACTACCAAATAACTGGCACCTACTGAAACAGAAAAAAGCAGGGCAAGTCTATTACCACTTATTGCTTTTCAAAGCTGCTAACTAAAGCGAGTAAGTGTTTTTTCAGGCAAAACTTGCTGAAGATGAATCAGAACCTGCACCCAGTGGCTTAAGGTTAACAAGCAGCACTGGCAACAATGTTAGGTTTGCAATCAAGGCCACAAACATCGCCAAACCCGTGAGCATTCCAAAATGCACTGTCGGCATGAAATTGGAAGCGGTAAGAATTGAAAATCCAAAAATAATTGTCAGTGATGTGTAATAAAGCGCCATACCAATTGAACGGTGACTGCGTTTCATGGATTCAATATAGCTTGAATCTTTTTCAAACTCTTCCTTGAAGCGATGTACATAATGAATCGTGTCATCGACACCGATACCTATTGTGATTGCAGCAACCGTGATGGTCATTAAATCAAGTGGCAATCCAATCAGGCCCATCAAACCAATAATGACCGCTGCAGCAAACATATTAGGAATGATAGCTACCAAAGCTACCTTTAATGATCTGAACAGAATGACAAACATACCCAGAATACCCAGAAACACCACGCCCAAGGTACTGAACTGTGATTCAAAAAGACTTTGCAACATGTTGTTATACAGAACCACAAAACTGGAAGGTCTTACTTGTTTAGGTTCTAGGCCAAATTTTTCAACTAAATCGCTTTTGATTTGTTTTAACAATGCGCTTCTTTCCAGATTTTTTTGCGAGTCTATTACGCGAATACTGAAACGCACCTGATTACCATCGTCAGACATGTATGGATTCATCATAAGTTCTTTTAAATCATCGGGAACGAAGCTGTGCAGTAATTGTAACTTCAATGAATCAAAAGGTTGGTCATGATTAATACGAACGACCGCTTTATACGTTGAAGCAATCGATAAGACCTGCCCTGTTTCAGGCAAGGACTCAAGATAATCATGAATGTTTACCAAGAGATCGAGTTTACTTGGCGTAAACCAGTAACTATCTGCTAGAGGGTTTGAGTCTCCCTCCGAAGCTTCAAATTCTTCAAACTCAGCAAAATCGTCAAAGTCATCGTCGCTCATACTTTCTTCAGCAGCTTTTTCATCAAAGAAGGACTGTGGTGCATCGATGATAATATCGAGAGGTGTTGTTCCACCAAGCTTGGTATCGATTTCCAACATGCCTTGATAGATTTCTGTATGTGAGTGGAAGTAATCAATAAAACGATTTTCTACTGTTAAACGTGTAAACCCATAAGCAGCAAGCAAGGCGACAATAGTGGTCGCAATAATCACGCCTTTTCCATTCTTTTCACAAAATCTGGCCAAGGTGCTGGTTAGAACGGAATTTACCCTTGCTTCATATTGATTTTTTTTCACCGGTATCAACATCAACACGGCGGGAAAAACAACAAAACAAACTACCATCGACAAGCCAATACCCAGGGTCATTACTTTTCCAAAACTTTCTACAGGAACAATGCCGCTCATGGTTAAGGATGTAAATGCCGCCATTGTTGTCAGCGAAGTGTAAAGACAGGGGCTGAACATGGCTCTGGTTGTATTTGCAACGAGAAATGCCTGTGACTCGTCAGGGTAGCTAAATACAAGCTCACGGTATCTAACAACCAAATGAATTACAATTGACATGGCAATAATCAGCAAAAGCGCAACAAAGTTTGAGGAAATAGGATTCACGCGCCAATCAAGCGCGCCCATTAAACCAACCATGGCAATGGTTGAAACTGTGCAGCATAAAACTGGAATCACTACCCAGCGTAATTGTCTGAAAAAAACTGCAAGCGCAATAATCAGAAAAATAACAACGCCAATGGAAAATTTTGAAAGATCGTTCTTGATAAAAGAAAGCGCGTCAACAACGACCATGGAAGCTCCGCCAAGAAACATTCGAACATCATCACCATCTCGGTGTTTATTCATCACATCACGCACTTCCTGAATTCTGTCTGCGCTACGTTTATTAGCGACGGTTTTATATTCGTTATACTTATGATTCGCTTTTATTAATTCTATTTTTTCTTTGGGCGTTAATCTGGATTCCAGCTCCTTTATTTTTAAATTATCTCTGGCTTTTCTTAATTCATTCCATTTCTCATCGCCTTCAAGCATGATGAGAATTGCTGTCGTAAGCTGATCCTCACTCACGAAAGCATTTTTATAAAAAGGGTTGCTCTGGAACTCTTGTTTAGCCAGCTCTATATCGACATTGCCTTCCTCAATGGTTTTCATACCACCCTGAATGTCAGACAAACTTACTGTAGGGCTAAAAAGTAATGGCATGTTCAGGATTGAACGAACTTCTTTAACGCCTTCAATGGATTTAATATCGCTGCTAAGACTTTCCAGCTTTTCGAGTGAAGAGGAGCTAAATAGATCTTCACTTAAAGGCGTATAGGCGATGATTAATAAATCACCCCCTATCCCACCTGAATATTTTTGTGCCATCTTCTGCGTAAATAGAAGATCCGGATCGTTCTGCAATAAGAAAGAGTCTGCAGATACATCGCTTTTGAATTTAGGTAATTGCAAGGCAAAGAAAATAAAAATAATGCCGAAGACAACTAGGGTCTTTTTAGCGTTTTCTATGACAAGATGTTGGTAAAGCTTGATAACACGTTCTTTCATATGGGCCTTCTAAGTCTCTGTGATGACAAGAAGCATCGTACTGTTTTTATTTTTTTGTTCTTTTACGGTATTGAGCAAGGCTTGCAACAAGGAGTGGCTGCTCGGTTGGTCATCATAAACCACTTTTACCCCAGCACTAAATGCTTTCTGTTGGCCATTTACGTCATGTCTTGAGTGCTTGTGTTGATTTAGCTACCATCAAGTCTGTTTTATCTGACGAGCATCGTTTATGACTACAAAAGCCCTTTATCCAGGTACCTTTGATCCTATCACTAGCGGGCATGTCGATATCACCGAACGTGCTTCCAAACTCTTTGACAGTGTTGTTATTGCCATTGCTTCAAGCGAAAAGAAATCACCATTATTCTCTCTTGAAGAACGCATTGACCTTACCCGTCAATCCCTTTCACATCTGAACAACGTGGAAGTCATCGGCTTTAACATTCTGCTGACACAAGTAGCTCAGGAGCAGAATGCCAACATCATCATTCGTGGTATCAGAAGTGTTACTGACTTTGAATATGAATTCCAATTAGCTTATATGAATCGAAAACTATCTGGTAAAGTGGAAACCGTTTTTCTCACCCCTTCTGAAAGCCTAACTTATGTGTCTTCAAGCCTGATTAGGGAAATAGCTTCACTTGGCGGCGATATCACTCCCTTTGTGACACAGCCTGTTGCAAACGCGCTTAAAAAGAAATTTACAAAATAAAAAGAGACGTAAATAAAAAAGGCAGGTTACCCTGCCTTTTAAAGAATGATCTTTTTATAGAGGCTTTTTAGTCAACATCCTGATGTCCGCCAAAGGCAACCGCGTTAGTATTTGTGCAACCCAGGCATCTCAGGAAAGTAGCATGGAAAGGTTCAACAACAAGTACTTGACCCGCCTGTCCAGCATTCCCACCAAGCAATGAGAATGGAAGCGTTACCAAATATATTCCAGCGCCCAAAATGGTAGCACCAGCCATCACAGGCCTTACCATAACATCTGCAACCATGGCCGCGGGTGTTGGTGGCTCGTCTATACGTCCAGCATGACTCAGGCCAGGAATCATCAATATCGCACACAAACCTGTGGCTAGGCCCAATTTCTTCAAGCTGGAAAAAAGTGTCTTCAGGGCAACAGAGGAAAAGAATCCAGATTTATTCATGATGTTATCCACTCTCGTTATCGCTTTATTTGTTCTACCCCGCCTGATATCTCAAGCTAATGGGTGGTTCTTTATTCTTATTGAAGCTCATTACTCCAGCCTGATAATTGTAAGCTCGGTATCAAAGTACGCTTTCCATCTCAGGTTGGGCACACCGGACTTAAAGTAGTTTTTTCACTTCCTTCTATAAGTCCTTAATAATTCAGCATTCTACCCCGTGAATTGACGCTTCGCAAAGCGAAAAGTGTTCAATATTTAGGCAAACAGGCAAATTTTTGCTTATTTCTGGCATTTCGAGCAATAAAACGTCGCTCGTTTGTTGATTTGAAGCACCTTCAATGCCTGGCCGCATTGAAAACAAGGTTCATCTCCCCTGCCATAAACCTTTAGTGATTGAACAAAATACCCTGGTTTTCCATCAGGTTTTTCAAAATCCTTCAGGGTGCTTCCCCCTTGTTCAATTGCCCTGCTCAATACCGTCTTGATTTCCTGGACCAGCCTCTCCGCCTGTTTCCTGCTTAAGCTTCCTGCAGCACGCCGAGGTCGTATACCTGCAGCAAACAAGGCTTCATTGGCATAAATATTACCAACGCCCACCACCACAGACGCATTCATAATAAACTGCTTAATAGACTGCTTACGCTTTTTTAAACATTGATAAAACGTCTCTGCATTGAAATCTTCAGACAGTGGCTCAGGCCCCAGATGCTCAAGCAAGGGATGCTCTTCTGGCTTTTCACCCAGCCAGAGTATTGCTCCAAAACGTCTTGGATCCCTGAAGCGCAATACCAAACCATTTTTAAATTGAATATCAACATGATCATGTTTCTGCGGTGGCGTCGACTTTTCCAAGACCCTTAGCGATCCAGACATGCCTAAGTGAATAGCAAGTGTTCCCGTAGAAAAATGAATCAACGCGTACTTTCCTCGTCGCGTTACAGACAATACTTGTTTATTCAGTAATTTATCAGCAAGATTTTTTTCGATAGGCCAACGCAAACGATGTTCACGAATTTCCAGAGATTTTATGAAACGTTTTTCAATATGAGGGCGAATGCCCGCGCAGGTAGTTTCAACTTCTGGTAGTTCAGGCATAGCCACATCCAGTAAACATCAACAATATGCTGCTATTACAGCATGAAACCAGCCATTGAAAAATGAAAAAACAGGAAAATGTAGATGAAAATAGAGATAGAGAAGGAAAAAAGAGGAGAGATCGTTCCGAGCAAGCCCAAGCCAAAGCGCTCAGGCTATTTCAGTTGAAGACAAAGCTTATTTGATTTTAGCTTCTTTATAGATGACGTGTTTGCGAACCACTGGATCATACTTCTTAATCTCCATTTTTTCAGTCATGGTTCGTTTGTTTTTTGTGGTGGTGTAGTAATGTCCGGTGTTCGCGGATGAAACCAGTTTAATCTTGTCTCTCATGGGATTACCTTAACTTTTTACTTAATTAGGGTTTGCTTATATTTTTTGACCCTGTGCTCTTAAATCTTTCAGCACAGCATCAATACCTTTCTTATCAATAATGCGCATTCCTTTTGAGGAAATTCTCAGGCGCACAAAACGATTCTCACTTTGAACCCAGAAGCGATGATGGTGCAAATTCGGCTCAAAACGACGACGGGTCTTGTTATGCGCGTGTGAAACATTGTTTCCAGTAATAGGGCGCTTCCCCGTTACCTGACATACTTTTGACATCTCGGTCTCTACTCCAAAAAAATTATGAATCGCTGTGATATTAATCTCTGTCTAATAAATAAGCCTACAGATTAATCAGCATCCGTAGCCCTACAAATGGGCTATCTCGAGGGCTGAGCTTTATATCAAAAAGCCCTGACAAGCTCAAGGGGTTTCCGTGCTTATGCCTGCCTTTTCAAGCTGTGTAGCTAGATAAGCCCCCTTTCAGCAAAGGAAACCTCTTCCACATCGCCTACCACGACATGATCAAGCACTTTAACGTCAATCAGCGATAGCGCCTGAATAAGGGTCTTGGTTATCTGGCGATCGGCAAGACTCGGTTCAGCATGTCCTGATGGATGGTTGTGGGCAAAAATCACGGCAGCAGATTTCAATTCGATTGCCCGAGACACCACCTGTCTGGGGTAAACAGCCGCACCATCAATGGTTCCATAAAACAACTCTTCATATTTAAGCACCCTGTTCTGTGCATCAAGAAAAAGACAGGCAAAAACTTCCTGACCCCTATGCCTTAGTTTTGACCGAAGAAAGAGACGCGTTTCCCTACTACTCGTCAATGATGTTTCATTTCGGATTCCTTGTTCCAGATAGCGCCTGCCAAGCTCCAGACAGGCTTGTAACAAACTGTAGGTAACAGGACCCATACCTTTATGTTGGCACATGGATTCTGCACTCAAATCCATTACTTGCCTCAGACCACCATGCTCACTTATTAGCTCCCTTCCAAGCCCAACAGCTGACTTTCCTGCTGAGCCATTCCTGATCAGGATGGCGAGCAATTCTGCATCCGATAATGATTGTGCGCCAAGATGCATCAGCTTCTCTCTTGGGCGTTCTTTTTCTGGCCACTGTTTAATTGTCATGCTGCTTCTCCTTGCGCTTTTCAGGTGGCCTCCCTAGCGCTGGTCTTATGCCAATACCCCTTGGATTTTGCAAGTAAATTAACTTAAAAAAATAAAAAAGCAGTGGTATGGTTAGCCTTTCCCATATGTAATAACTCACTAACTCATCTGGCAGCTCTAAGGCCCATGTCACTCGATTCTCTGACAAACAGACGCATCCTGCTCTGCATCAGTGGGGGTATTGCCGCCTATAAAAGTGCGGAAATATGTCGTGGCCTGAAAAAAGCTGGCGCCGATGTCAGGGTGGTCATGACGAAAAGTGCTCAGGAATTTATTACACCCATGACCCTGCAAGCCCTGTCAGGGAACCCTGTACATACCCACTTGCTCGATCCAGAAGCGGAAGCCGCCATGGGGCATATTGAGCTTGCGCGATGGGCAGACCTGATTCTTATCGCGCCAGCTACCGCCAATACGATTGCACAGCTAGCTAGCGGAAAAGCTGACGATTTGCTCAGCACCCTTGTGCTGGCGAGTGAAACAAGAAAAGTCATTGCGCCTGCCATGAACAATAAAATGTGGCTGAATGTGGCAACGCAGAAAAATATCGACCTCTTGAAGTCTCAAGGTTTTTTGCAGATTGACCCCGGAGACGGTGAGCAAGCCTGCGGCGAATTTGGACCAGGTCGCATGGAAGAGCCTGAAAGCATTGTGCTTTTTTGTGCCAAGCTGTTCAAAACTGAAATGCTTTCTGGAAAACATGTCGTCATAACGGCCGGGCCAACACGCGAAGCCATTGACCCCGTGCGTTACATTAGTAATCACAGCTCAGGAAAAATGGGCTTTGCTCTTGCACAGGCAGCGGTCGATGCTGGTGCACGTGTTGATTTGATTGCAGGCCCTGTGCAGCTTTCCACGCCAGAGCGCGTCCATCGTCATGATGTAACGTCAGCGCAGGAGATGTTTGACAGCAGCCTTAAACTTGCAGAGGGCTGTGATATATTCATTGCATGCGCAGCGGTAGCGGATTATCGACCAGAGCATTATCAGGAACAGAAAATAAAGAAAGAGCAAGGTTCTGAAAAATTACAGCTTAGCCTGATAAAAAATCCAGATATTGTCACTGCAGTAGCACAGTTAACGCCGAAACCTTTTGTGCTCGGTTTCGCTGCCGAATCTCAGGAACTTGAGAACAACGCCAAAACAAAACTTGATAGAAAACAGCTGAACATGATTGCTGCAAATAACATTAGCAATCAAGCTATTGGTTTCAATAGCGAGGAAAATGCTGTGACAGTGTTCTGTAAACAAGGTGAGGAAATCCTGCAGTTCGACATTAAGAAAACCAGTAAATATGAACTTGCTAGAAAACTTATTGATCAAATCGCAAAGCAATTAGTCTCTTAATAAGCGTCAAATAGAAAAAGTGAGATACCATCGTGAAAAAAAATAAAGATAAAGCAGAAGCCGCTGAAAAGACCAAGGAAAAAAATGGGAAAAATGCTCCCAAAACTGAAACCTCGGAAAAAAATTCTGCGAGCTTAAAAGACAACACGTTTTTTAAAACCACACTGCTGCTTTGTATCAGCGCAATTGCTGCAGCAAGTATTGCTTCAGGCATCATGTTCTGGAAAGCAGAACAGAACATCAATAGCAGTAACGAGATCAATAAGAAAAGCGCTCTTGAAACCTATTCAAAACTGGCTGGTGTTAATGCGAAATTGCTAAGTAAGGATATCGTGCATGTTTCAAAATTAATTTTAAATAATCCAGCCTTGCTTGAAGTTAATGACCAGTCCATCGAGAAAATTAATGCACTTGCCAAAGATAATCTTCCCAACACTATCGACTTCAAGGTCTTTACTTTTAGCCAGTATGCGCTCGACAAAGATAGTTACCCTCCCATCAGTTTCGCAACACAAAAACAATTGTTGTCTGCCGAAACAGAAAAGAATATCTGGCCCTACTTTTACAAGCACCCAAAGGGCAATTACTTTAGTGTTGCCGACTCCATTAGAAAGCCAGCGACTGGTGAGCTGCTTTACACCATCATGGCTACTTATCCTGAAAGCATCATTACCAATGAGCTACCTGTTAATTCGATGAAGAACACCAATATCAGTCTGATACAGGTGTTTGATAACGGCGATACTAATATTGTTTTTTCTTCAGGTCAGAGCTCACAGAAAAAAGGACCCGAGCTATTAGAAACCAGCCATCCTGCATGGAAGATACAATATCTCTCTAACCAGAAAGAAGCCCTGTTTCAACAAACCTTCATCATGATTGGTATGAGCTCTGGTCTTTTTATTCTGGTCATGCTCGTTGCAAGTATTGTTAGTCTGTTCCTGTTAAACAAAAACATGGCAGCAGACTCAACCCTAATCCTTGAATTTGTCAGAAGCGCAAACAAAAAATCCATCAGCCCTGAACTGTTTAAAACCAACCTTTTTCTAGGTTTATATAATCAGTTACAGGCACTTAACATTGGCGCATCGAAACAGCGTCTGGCAAAAACCAAAGGCAAGGAAAATTTTGAAATTGAAATTTCAGATGGTGATGACAACCTTTTTGGCGATGAAGAAGCAAAAGCAAAACCTGCAAAGACGGTTGCAAAACCGAAGGCTGCTTCTGTTGAAATCAACCCCGTTATCTTCAGGGCTTATGACATTCGAGGTATCGTTGATCAAACTTTAACGGCTGAAACCGTGAACTTAATAGGCAAAGCCATCGGTTCTGAAGCGCTTAAACAAGGTGACAATAGCGTTATCGTTGCAAGGGATGGTCGTTTATCGGGTCCAGCGCTTTCAGAAGCGCTTAAGCAAGGCATTCTTTCAACGGGTGCAAACGTAATCGATATTGGTATGGTGCCAACGCCTTTGCTTTACTTCGCATGTAAAACCACAGAAAGTAAATCAGGCGTTGTGCTAACAGGAAGCCACAACCCAAGTAATCATAATGGCCTTAAGATAGTTATCAATGGAGTAACGCTTTCTAATGATGGCATACAGAATCTTAGAAAACGTATTGAGACAAACGATTTTGCTGATGGCGAAGGACAAGCCCAGGATTTTGACATCATACCAGCTTACATCGATGCTATTGAAAACGATGTCATTCTGGCCCAGCCCCTAGATATCGTTATTGATTGTGGTAATGGCGTAACAGGCGTTATCGCTCAACAACTTTTTGAGCAAATTGGTTGTAACGTTACACCTTTATATGCAGATGTTGATGGGAACTTTCCCAATCACCATCCTGATCCAAGCCAGCCAAAAAACCTTCAGGCGCTCATCAACAAGGTGAAGGAAACCAGTGCACAGGTTGGTATCGCATTTGATGGCGATGGAGACAGGGTAGGCATTGTCACCAATTCAGGAAAGATTATCTGGCCTGATCGCTTGATGATGCTTTTTGCCAAGGACCTTTTATCAAGAAGCCCGGGCGCGGATATTATTTTTGACGTGAAGTGCTCAAATACACTTGCAGACATTATTCGAAAACACGGCGGTCGCCCTTTGATGTGGAAAACAGGTCATTCACTCATCAAAGCGAAACTCATTGAGACGGGTGCACAGCTTGCTGGAGAAATGAGTGGACACATTTTCTTCAATGATCGCTGGTACGGTTTTGATGACGGGCTATACAGCGCTGCTCGCTTACTGGAAATCCTTTCTACCGACGCGATGAGCTGCGATGAGATTTTTGCTCAACTACCCGAGCTTGTTTCAACACCTGAGATTAATATTCCTGTTGATGATGAAGGCAAGTTCGACATGGTAACCGTGCTTGCCTCTAAGGGTGAATTTGGTGAAGGCAATAAAACTGACATAGACGGTATTCGCGTTGACTACGCTTATGGCTGGGGGCTGATTCGTGCATCAAACACAACAGCAAACCTTGTTGCGCGTTTTGAAGCAAAAAGTGAAGACAAACTGAAAGAAATTCAGGCGCTTTTTAAGGAACAGCTGCTAAAAATCCAGGGCGACCTGGAAATTCCATTTTAAGCAACATTGATGTAAGAGAAATTGAAATTTATGGGTAAAGATAATTTAAGCGCAAGTGATAGAGCTAGCATTCTGGTTGAAGCGCTGCCTTACTTACAGAAATTTGCAGGCAAAACCATTGTCGTAAAATATGGCGGTAACGCCATGACAGATGAGATGCTGAAAAAAAGTTTTGCGCGCGACATCGTGTTGCTGAAACACATTGGCATTAACCCGGTTGTTGTTCATGGTGGTGGGCCGCAGATAGGCGCCCTTCTGGAAAAAATTGGCAAAAAAAGCGAGTTCATCAATGGCATGCGAGTCACTGACGATGAAACCATGGATGTTGTTGAAATGGTTCTTGGTGGTTTGGTTAACAAGGAAATTGTTAACCTTATCAACAGTCAGGGTGGGCAAGCTGTTGGCTTAACAGGAAAAGATGGGCAGTTCATCAAAGCCCGAAAACTGAAAATACAAAAGGACAGCCCTGAAACCAATGCATCAGAAATTATCGACATTGGACACGTTGGAGAAGTGGATTACATAAAGACTGACGTGCTCGATATGCTTATTAATTCTGACTTTATTCCTGTTGTTGCGCCTATCGGTGTTGATGCTAGCGGAAGATCCCTGAACATCAATGCCGATTTGGTGGCAGGAAAAGTTTCAGAAGTTTTACGCGCAGAAAAACTGATTCTATTGACCAATGTTCAAGGTATTCAGGATAAAAATGGAAATGTGCTAACGGGTATTAGCACCGAACAGACTGAAGAATTAATCAAGGATGGCACTATTTATGGTGGCATGCTGCCAAAAATAAAATGTGCCATCGAAGCTGTACAGTCTCATGTAACCAGCGCCCACATCATTGATGGACGAGTACTTCATGCCGTGCTTCTTGAAGTGTTCACAGATGAAGGTGTTGGAACCTTAATAACTAATAAGAATTAGAGCCATGCCAAGAGAACGTACGAATAGAAAACAGCAAATCCTTCAATGTCTTGCTGACATGCTTGAATCCAGCCCTGGTGAACGTATAACTACAGCTTCACTGGCAAAAAAAGTTGGCGTTTCAGAAGCTGCGCTTTACCGCCACTTCCCCAGTAAAGCCAAGATGTTTGAAGGTTTAATTGAGTTTATAGAAGAAACCATTTTTACCCGTATCAACCGCATCCTTACAGAAAAAAATACCGCATCAGAGCGCTGCGAACAGATTCTTTTCTTACTGCTTAGTTTTTCAGAAAAAAATCCTGGCATGTCACGCATTCTAGTTGGCGATGCACTTGCTGGTGAAACCGATCGTTTGCGCGGCAGGGTCGCACAGTTCTATTCAAGAATTGAAACCCAGTTGAAACAAGTAATCAGGGAATCCGAGATTCGCGAAAATCTTCGCCCTACTATTGAAGCAGGTGCGAGTGCTAATTTTCTTCTTGCCTATGCCGACGGGAAGATTACCCAATTTGTACGTAGTGAATTCAAAAACTCGCCAATGGAACACTTTCCTATGCAGTGGCAACTAATAGGTAGTGTACTGTTTTCACCCCTTTAGACGATGAATTCCGCTCCTAGGGGCTTAGACTTGTGAGCCAGAATAATAAAGGAGTGTAATTTATGTCGAATCCAGATTTTCCCTCAGGACTGGCTCTTGTTGTTGGTGGTAGCGGCGGTGTTGGTGCCTCTATTTGTGAAGCATTGGCTGCGGCGGGTAGTGATGTTGCATTAACCTACAACAGCAATGAAGCACGTGCTCAGGATGTTGCTGACAAAATCAAAGCCATGGGTAAGCATGCAGAAGTTCATCAGTTATCTATCGGTGATGCACCGCGTGTTAAAAACCTAATTGACCAGATAGCCGGCACGGCACGAATTCATACGGTGGTCATCGCAGCGGGTTCTGATATTGAACAGCTGATGATTCGAGACCTGACACCAGAAAAATGGAAAGCTGTCATCGACGCTGATGTGAACGGGTTTTTCAACATTGTCCACGCTTCGCTTCCACACATGAAAGCCGGTGGTGGCGGTTCTTACGTGCATATCAGTTCAGCTGGCTTACACAAGTGGCCTGAGCGTGACGCGCTTTCCGTTGCTCCCAAAGCAGCTATTGAATGGTTGATTCAGGGTATTGCCAAGGAAGAAGGCCAATTCAACATTCGCGCAAACAGTGTTGCCATTGGTGTTATTAATGCAGGCATCTTCAAACGACTTTGGGCTGAAGGCGTGTTTGACGAAGACTGGAAAAACGCCGTGCAAGCTGGGCTCTGTGTGAAGCGTTGGGGTGAACCCGAAGAAGTTGCTAATGCTGTTGTCTATCTCGCCTCTTCTAAAGCGGGTTATGTAACAGGACAACTACTTTCAGTTGATGGCGGCTACGGCGTTTAAGGTCTAAGCAGTAGTCAGAACAAGCGCCTGTATAACAGGCGCCTTATTCCTCACTTAAGTAACAAAAAATCTGGTGGGGTTTATTTTTGAATCCGTTGTTGTGTTGAAAAGAAATCCCAGATCAGTTCTGCGCCATTAGCATCCATATTTTTCTGCCCAAGAATTCGTTTTCTATTCGGGATGTCTGTTCCTGGCATCGTGTGCCCACCCCCTCTGACTATATAAAATTCCATTTTAATGCTATCTGGGCAGTTATAGCTCTGTCTCGTAATCAGGGATTTATCATCTACATTACGATTTTCGAGCGTTTCATCAGTGTCAGCTTTTAGTGGACATTTATTTTTCTCTCGCCAGAAATTAAATGTTTCTTCTGCTGATAACACTTTGCCATGATCCTTGAACAGTGCATGAATTTCGCCACCTTGCCAGGGAACCAAAGGATCTTCCGTACCATTCATCAGCAAAAAGGAGACAGGCGTTTTTGGCTTACAAGTATCGCGAATATCCAAAGGCATACCTGCAATCACGGGGGCTACCGCTGCAAAAAGCTCGCTCGCTTCACAGGCCATTCTAATGGTCATCATGCCGCCATTTGAAAGCCCTGTTAGATAGACCCGGTTTTCATCAATCTGCTCATATTTCACCATATAAGCAATTAGATCCTTTATAAACGCAATATCATTTGCCTCATTTTCAAGATAGCGCTCCTGTTTCTTTTTAGGTAAACGACCATCGTGCCATTTACTTTTTATGCCATTAGGGAACACTGCAATGAATTTTTCCTTTTCCGCCATGTCGGCAAAGCCGGTCATTTCAGCAGTTTCATCTCCATCCCGTCTCCCACCCCCATGCAACACAATCACCAGAGGAAAACGTGTTTGTGAATCCAGTGTTTGGGGGTAGCGGATATAGTATGAACGAACTTGATCATCCACTTTTATTTCACGCTTTGAGATTTTCTTATCAGCTACAGCGGAACAACTAAGTACAAGCATGCCCAAAAACAAGGCAACAGGATTTAAAAATTTCATGGGCTCTCTCCCTCTCTCAAATGTTTTCCTTTTGTAAAGGTTTCTTCCTGAATGAGAGATTAAGGCTAACAGAAGCGCTTATGCTCTGTTTGAAATTTCTGACAAATGGGTTTTAAGTAAGTCTCTAGATTTTCACAGGCTAACCAAAGCTTGAAATATATTCCTGACGTTCTTTTTCCTGAGCAACAAAACTTAACCACTGATCAGCAGCTTTTGCCTGCTTTTCATAATGTTTTGCCTTATTGAACGCGTTAAGCGCCTGATCCATTTTTTTCTGATTAAAATAGGAGAGGCCCTGTATTAAATAGGCATTACCCTCATCCTTAAGCTTTCCTTTCTTGATTGCTTTGGCAATAAATTCTGAAGACTTATCCCACTGGTTTTTTTCCATAAACACCTGAGCGAGTTTATAGGCGACTTCTCCATCATCAGATGTTGACTCAAGATCCTGCAACACGAGGATTGCCTTATCGTATTCTTTTGCAAGCATCCAGGCATCAGCAAGCAGCTTCATATGTTCCGGTGTTTTTTCAATCACTTCTTTTTCCATACCTTTACTCATTACGACTGCTGCTTTATAGGGAATTTCTACTTGAAGTAATAAACCTGCAAATGACATCAGTTCATTTTCCTTGGTTAAATAGCCTTTCTCATAAGCTGTTTCAAGAACGGATAAGGATTTTCCTGTTTGGTTTAACTGGTCATAAACTGCAGATAGTTGTAGCCAGTATTGGGATTTAGGATAAAAAGCAGCAAGTTCTTTAAGATTTTTTTCTAGACCCTTGTAATCATTCTGCTTGTAATACACTGCTCTCTCAAGCAAGTACCAGTTTTCCTTGATGATTCTGCCCTCTTTTCTTGCTAGTGCCATTCCCTTTTGAATTTCATCCATAGCGAGACCCATATCATCAAGTTGCAAATAACTCTGGCCTAACATGATATGAGATTCAGCATTGGGCTGTTTAGCTATTTTTTGCCATTTGCGCAAATACTCTATGCTTTTGCTATATCTTTCAGTTGCCAAACTCAATTTCGCCAGGCTGTATAAAGTAGTCTGCCTTAAGCTATCTGGAATTTGTAAATTCAGAACTTGTTCATATGACTCTATGGCCTTTTCATAATTTTCCTGACTGAAGTGGTAATAAGCATAGACATTATATGTCATGGCTTTTTCATATGTGTTTCTATTCATTTTCGACAGTTTATCCAGCTCATCTTTTCCAGCCTGATAGTTCTTGTTATCGATTTCTGTTTGTGCTTTTTCCAGAATTCGAAACACTAGAGGCCGCATGGTTTGGCCAGCAGCAAATACTGAACTAAATTGTGTTGTGCTTAACAAAAATAATGTTGTTAATAAAATCAATATTTTCTGTTTCATCGTCTTACCTATTATTGTGTTCATATTTTAATCTTTGTGTTTATTCTGATTTTTCCAATTCAAATCGAATGAGATTTTTTACACCACTTACTGGAACAGCTTTTCCATCAACTATCTTGGGTTTGTATTTGAATTTTTTGGCGGCTTCTATGGCTGCCCGATTAAAAATTCCTGGTGGTTCTGCATTAATCACCACAGGGTCAATAACTGCACCTAATTCATTAACGGTAAATTCAAGAACAACAAAACCTTCAATTCCTCGTTGAGCTGCATTCCGTGGATAGATTGGAGCCACCTTAATAATGGGTAGATACTCGCCATCGCCAGTATTAATACCGTTTAATCCAGAGCCCATATCCATATCGACATCCATCTGTCCAATATCGATACCATCTAGCGACTGTTTTTGATTCGTGATTTGCTGTTTAGCAATTTCAGGCTTTGGTGGTTCTTTAGGCGCTGGTGGCGGCCTATTGACCTTTCTATCTTTGGTATTTAATGCATCATCTTTTTCAACATGAATGAAGTTTACAGCTGTACTACCATCATCATCATTCAGCACTGACTTTCCCGAAGTAATCAGGGTTTGCATCGCCCAGAAAACAAACAGGGTAAACCCTAATGCAAGAACAGGTGTAGCTAGCCATCGCGCAATTACCTTAATGCGCTCATCGGGGATTTGTGCCTGTTCCATTACAGCAATCATTAGCCATTTTCCGCAGAAATCGATATGTTGTACACCCCTGCTTCCCTTGAAGCATCCATGACATCAACAAGGAGTTTTGTCTTCGCATTTTCATCAGCCTGAATGACGACACTGCCTTGTGGATTTTCTGCATGAAGAATTTCTATGTTTGCGCGCACTGATGAAATATCTACCTTACGCTTGTTGATCCAGATCTCTCCCTTGTCATTAATTGCCACCAGAATGCTCGCCTTACTCTGCATACTTGCTGTATCTGCTTTTGGGCGATTAACTTCTATGCCTGATTCCTTTACAAAGGAGGCAGTTACAATAAAAAAAATCAACATGATAAAAACTACGTCTAGCATCGGCGTAATGTTGATTTCGTCTTCATCACTTTCAATATTTTGTTGTGAAAATCTTCTCATTTTTCAAATCTTCTTAACGGTTGAATAAAAATTCCTGGGCTTTATGTTTTTTGCTTTCAATAATTCTATTAAGAATATTAAAAGCGAGTAATCCAGAGAGTGCTGCCACCATGCCGGCCATTGTAGGAATTGTGGCTTTTGAAATTCCAGAAGCCATCGCTCTTGGACTTCCATTCCCAAGGTTAGCCATTACTTCAAACACTTCTATCATTCCTGAAACCGTCCCCAATAAGCCAAATAATGGGCACAAGGCAATCAATGTTTTGATTAAAGCCATGTTGTTATCCAACTTTCTAAACAAATCGGCGAGCAACATGATTTTAATTTTTCTTGAAAACCAGCTTCGATGATCCTGCCTTTCGTTCCAGTAACTAATAATTGACTGTTGCTGTTCAGGAAATTCTGTTCTCAACAAAATAAATTTATTGATTAACAAAGACCAAAGCAGCAATAAAAGGCCCATGATGAAATAAAGCACATACCCACCACGATCAAGAAACTGAAAAATTGGTTCTAATAATTCATAAAACATAGTTATGCCATGCTTGCTTTTTGCTCAGCTGTCTGAGCCATCATGCCTAAAGCCTTTTCTTCCAGTACCTGAATAATCCCCTTGCTTCTTTCATTAACCAGGGTATGCAGAAGCACTGCTGGAATCGCAATGGCCAAGCCTTCAACGGTTGTTACCAAGGCTTGTGAAATTCCACCCGCCATTAATTTTGGATCACCGGTGCCAAAGAGAGACATCACCTCAAAGGTGTTAATCATCCCGGTCACTGTGCCTAATAAACCTAAAAGCGGTGCAATCGCCGCAATAATTTTTAACCAGGATATAAATCGGGTGATATCTGGAAGCTCCTTGGCAATCGCTTCAGAAACACTTAATTCCAGTGTTTCAATATCAACATCATTCCTTGATTCAACTTGATACGCGTTCATGATGCGGCCAAGTGGGTTTCCATTATCTGCTGTGGACGATGCAATCTGCGATTTCACAGCTTGACTGATTTTTGCCAGTTTCAGCATTCTTTCTACAGCAATAATCAAAGCAATTAATCCAAGAATTAGAATGACGTAACCAACCGTTCCACCCTGTTGTATGCGTTCGCCTAAACCAGGTGTTTTCAACAAGATTGAGAGCAATGCACCTCTTGATGGGTCTAGCCAGAATGCAACCTGCTCGCCCGATTTTGCATCCATCAGATCATCAGCAGAACCTGCTATATATGATGCTGGTTGTTTTGCTAGCTCAACCAAGGATTGAGATTCATTGTTCCAGATTAAATATCCATCCTCGCTGATGGTATTAAAACTGCCCACCTGTATAACCGTCTGCTTTGAGCTTTCTCCATTAACCTGTGTTACTAAGGTTTCATATCTGTCTATTTTTCCTGACTGAGTAATTTCCTGATGTAACTCAAACCAGAGTTTTTCAAGATCTTCAATTGAAGGAAACCTGCTCGTTGATGAAGACTTCTCTATCAAATCATCCATCAAAACACCACGATCAGAGAATTTTGCTGATGAAAGTGATGAATCAAAGGTGCCTTTAGTATCGCCAGCGACCTGCTGTATAACACCAAACATTTCTTTCAGGTTTCCAAGCCGGGCTGTCAAACGCTCTTGTTGCTTTGCAAGCTCTTTTTCGTTTTGTGCAAATTGGATTTCTAATGCTTCACTACGTTTTTCAAGCTTTGCTTTTTCTGCCTTGGCTTCTGCAATCATCGTATCCTGTTGCTGAACCTGTTTCTGAAACTGTGCCAGACGCTGTCTTTGTAAGGCTGCGTCTTTTGACATGCCTTCCCTTACTAACTGAAGTAATTCATCTATACCATTAGCTTCATTTTCTGCATAAGCAATCGGCGTACTTGCAAATGCAAACAAGGAAAAAACTACAATCAGAAACCTTTTTTTAACTGCTATATTTTTCATAAATCTCAATCTCTACTTGAACTGTCTAAAACCTAACTGCCTTCAAATCAGGAAGCGCTTGGCAAGGTAACTGGAATCTTTATTAATTCTGGTGCTGCCTGTTCTCTTGCTATACGAATTGCCTTTTGGATTTTGCTTTTATAGCTGCTATCTAATTCTTCCCATTTTTGTGTTTTTTGGTTCCAACTTCCAATACGTTCTCCATCAAGAGATTGGTATAAAAGTGCTATTCTTCCGATTCTTAGTATATCGACCTGTTGCTCGACTCCATTAATATCGAGGTCTTCACGGTAGGCCTCAATCGTACGACCATAGTCAATTTCGTTCTGATACATCTCCAGAATTTTTCGATATTTTTCTGCAACACTGACATCCGAACGTTCTAGTGTTGCCCTCAAGGTAGCAAGTTTTTGCATCCGCTCTTCCTTCTTGAAAGGCAAGTCAAGCGCAATCAGTTGGTCAAGCGAGTCAAGCATTCTCAACATCAACGGCGCGATTTGACGTTCCATCTCTGCGCTATGAATAATTGC